>JAFYAZ010000028.1 GCA_017540455.1 Bacilli bacterium
AAGGACAAGAAGGACCGCGTCTTCTTTCGGACGGAAACGGAGTTTCTCTCTTCCGGCTACGAGGAGCTTGTATAGAAGGATGCCGACTCCGATATCGATAACGGCAGGGACGATGAAGTCGAGAAGGACCTTCCACTCACCTGGATAGAAGATGAGGGTGAGCAACGGGAAAAGGATGACGACCCCCTCAAACGCGAGGAAAAGGCCGAGATAACCGAAGATCAGTCGGAATCCTTTTGCCGGTGCTTTTTTCATATTGGTGCCTTAATCTTGCTTTTTCTTTCTGCGGGACTTCTTCTCTTCTGGGGCTTCGGCAGGAGCTGGAACAACTTTGTCCTCGGCTGTGGACTTCTGCCTCTTCAAGAAGCGAAGGATCTCCACTTCGTTCTCTTTGGCGCAGGCGACGACAAGGGTGTCCATCGGACGGAGGACGAGGTCGCCGTTAGGAATGATGAAGTTATAGTTACGGACGACATAGGCGATCGAAGCGTTCTTCGGGAAGCCCATATCTTTGATGGCTTGGTCGCAAATCCAGTATTTCGGAAGGAGGGTGGCCTCGATCATGACGATCTTCTCGTTGTCAAGAGATAGAGATTTGATGAGGGATTCCGCGTTGGATTCGTTTTTGATCGATTTGGCGAGGAGGTAGGTCGAAGAGATGACGACGTCGATGCCAAGCTTCTTATAAAGGTCAACGTTTGCTGGGTTAGAGACGGCGCAGATGCACTTCTTGATGTGGAAGTTCCTCTTTGCCATAAGGCAAGAGGCGAAATTATCGGTGTCCTTTTTGCAAAGGGAAATGAAAATATCGGCATCGTAAACCCTGGCGGCCTCAAGGATGGCGTTATGCCATGGATCGCCGATCGTGACGGCGACGTGTTTTCTTTCCATGAGGGTCTGGGCCACCGCTTCGCTGCCATTGATGACGGTAAGGCGGTTTTCCTTCGTGTTGAACATGTCGATGATGTAGGCGGCATCTGAGTCGCCGTTAGCGATTACGATATGCATGCTTTATTTCCTCTCATCCTGTTCGATTTCGTTATATTTGACCAAGGTAAGGTCGAATGGGTAAATTGCTTTGACGTTCTGTAAGCCTTCAACAAGAGCGCCTTTGTCAGGATCGTCAAAACGCACGGTGATGCGTGGGACGGCATAGACAAGAGAGCAGACATAAGCAAGGAAGAGGTTGACGTTGTCGTCGCCTGTGACGATGACGACCTGCCCTGCCGTCTTGATGTCGCAATGCTCCTCAAGGGCGAACATGTCAGTGGAATCGGCGTTCACTTTGAAGCCGCTGAAAGTGTCATCAAGGCCATAGAAGGCTTTTGGATTTGGGTCAACGACGATGACGTCCTGACCCTTGGCGGCGGCACGGTTAGCGATGCCGCTTCCGAGTCTACCTACGCCGATGACGATGGTTTTATTTTTGTTTGCCATAGCGCTGATTATATACCTTCTTTAAGAAGAGGCAAATCTCCGACGGATTTCATCGTGTCGAATATCTTGGTCTTCGGATACTTTGTTTCGATCTCATTATAGATCTTTTTGGTGTTCTTCTTTTTAAGATTCTTCCAACCGTTTTCCGCGTATTCGGTGAGGCACCATCTAATAAATTCCTCGGTGGTGTCGGTCAGATAATAGTGAGGGCAATTGCGATTGAAATACTCCAAGGTCGTTGCGCCTTTGAAGTTTTTCGGATCGTATGTTTTGGAGGCGCTCAAGGTGTCAGCAACATACTCGAGCGCGTATTTATATGGCATGTTTTTGGCGATGATTCTCCCCTTGAAGAAGTCGGTCCAATATTCCCAGTGGTGCTTGTTCCTTCTCGTGTGATGCTGGCAAGCGCTAGAGAAATAGCCGTTACGGAGACGTTCCTCGTAGATCGGGGAATGGGTGCCTACGTAGTAGGTTGAGCCCACTTTGAACTCAGTTCTTCCGAATTTGCTGAGGTCATGCCCAAGGCAATGCCAAAAGATACCGAGGTGCCAGCCATTTCTGATGACTTGGTGGCGGTGTTTAAGGATGGTTCGTAGATGTTTGAAAGGATGGCTCATGAAAGAAGCTCCTCGAGGACTTTGCCGATGTCGTCATGGATCACGTATTCGAAGAATGAGTCACGTGGGGTCGGCTCTTTATTGATTAAGAGGGTATGTCCGCCTTGGAAATAGTCGATCATCCCTGCGGCTGGATAAACATTGAGAGATGTGCCTCCGACGATGAGGAAGTTAGCGAACCTTAGCTCAGTGAGGGCGGATTCCACCACATCCTCATTAAGAGGCTCTTCATATAAGACGACGTCTGGTTTGATGACTCCCCCGCATTCATGGCAATGAGGGATGCCGATGTTTGGGATGTCGTCGATGTCATAATGGCGGCCGCAGTCGACGCAGTTATAGCGTTTTGTGGAGCCATGGACTTCGTAGACCCTCTTGGAACCGGCTTCTTGATGAAGGCCGTCGATGTTCTGGGTGATGATGGCAATATGGTGACCGGCTTTCTCGTAATTTGCCAAAGCGATATGGGCTTTGTTTGGCTTTGCGTTCTTGGCCACTATCGTCTTCCAATAGAAATCATAGAAGGTTTCCGTATGGTACTCGAAGTAGGTGTGCGAAAGCATCGTCTCATAAGAGACGCCGTATTCAGAATGAATCTTGTATAAGCCGGCTGGGGAACGGAAATCAGGAATTCCGGAAGCGGTCGAGACCCCTGCCCCGCCTAAGAAGACGATGCGTTTCGAATCCTTAATGAGAGCCTTGATCTCCTCTAGTTTGGTATCCATACCAATGATTATAAGGAATTAGGCGGGAAATCGTAATTCTCTAGTTGCAAAAACGACTTTCTCTCATTATTATTATCCGTGCGCCTTTCAGCGCTTATGACGCTCGCTTAGCTCAATGGCAGAGCACCTGGCTGTTAACCAGGGTGTTGTAGGTTCGAGCCCTATAGCGAGCGCCATTTATGGCCTGTTGGAGAAGCGGCTTAACTCACATGCCTTTCACGCATGCATTCATGGGTTCGAATCCCGTACAGGTCACCAAATGGAAAAATGAGGATTGATGAAAATCAGTCCTTTTTTCTTTTTTTGCGAACGTTTTTGCGTTTTTCTCTGTATTATGGTTGAAGGGAAAAAATGAACAGGCATTTATTCAAAGCGTTCTACCGAAAGGAAGAATGGGCGGTCAAAGAGGTCTATGAGCAGTATTGCCGCCTCCTTAAGCACGTCTCCTATCAAATCGTTGGCGATAACGATCTAGCCGATGGCATCGTCAACGAGACTTTCATTCGCGTTCTTGATAAGGGCGAGCTCGAGGATGAGCGTACTTTCATCGCCTACATGTGCCAAGTCGCCCGTAACCTTTCGATTGATGCCGTCAAAGAGAGAAACAGAATCGATTCGCTCACTGAAGACGTCGCGGTCAATGACGAAAAGAACGATGACGATGTTCTGACTTTGCTCAAAAAGAACCTCGAAAAAGATGAATATGACATCTTGATACTCCGCGCGGTTCTCGATTATCCCTTCAAAGACATCGCCGGCATGTTCGATACGTCGACTTCCTCTATCAGAGGAATCTACCATCGCTGCCGCAAGAAAGCGAAAGAGCTTTTGGAGGATTTATTATGAGCCTCAACAAATTTCTAAAAACCGCATATAACTCAAAGGTCACCGTACCTCATGGATATGAAGAAGTCGCCGATTCCGTGGTCGTAAAAAGCACGCACCACTCCTTCTTCAAAGCCCTTAAACTCACCGGCGTGGTCGCCGCTTCCACTGTCGGAGCCTTTGTTTTGGCCGCCGCCGGAAGCGTTATCATCTCTTTGCTTGAGGTTAAGAGCCACCCTGAAAGCGTCCAAAAAGCCAGGTTCTCTGTTTACGATGCGAACCTTATTAAGACTTCCACCTTTCAGAGACTAAACACGATCAATTACACCGCCGAGCAAGAGAAGAATCCTATTGATGCCGATTTCAAATACGGTGTCGACCAGTTCGCCTGCGATAGCTTTGCTACCCTCGACAAGACGGAGAACTACGCCTATTCCCCACTTATGCTCTACACGCAGCTTGACCTTATCTCCTGCGCCGTAAGCGATGAGGAAACCATGGATCAGTTCGATAACGTTCTTTCTGGAGATGCTTCTTTAAGGAAAACAGGCGTCGCTACCTCAATGCGTAACAACTTCTTCGCAAACGATGAAAGAAAGTGCACCGTCCAAGCCAAAAACGCTGTCTTCCTTGAAGAAGAATTCGGTGCCAAAGACCAATTTGTTAAGGATATGACGGAAAGAAATGCCGAAGTCTTTGAGATGGATTTCCAAAACTCCGAAGACGTTGGCAAGGCCTGCCAATGGGCCAATGCGAGCGTCAACCAGCCTGGATTCCTCAAAGCCGAGGACCTCAAAATCGAAGACGACTCCGCCATGCTCTTCCTTTCGACCCTCTATTTCGACAACGCCTGGTCCAATAGATTCATAAAAGAAGAAACCAAACCAGACGATTTCCATCTTTTGGACGGGACCACGGTTACGAAGGATTTCATGAACCACGTCACTTATGCTGGTTTCACCGACCAAATCACCTACGTTTCCGTCACCGATACCTATAAAAGCAATTATTCGATCCAATACTTCGTTCCTAAGAACGTCAAAGACAACATCTTCGAACTCTTACCGAAAGATTTCCTCTTCAAACAGGATCAGGAAAAAGAAATTGTCAGTCTTTCCTTACCGAAGATGTCTTTGACCTGCGAGTCCGATTTATCGCAAATGGTTCAAGATTTGGGAATCACGAACCCTTACGTCAAGAAATCAAATCATTTGAGGAACGCTTTCAGAAGAAGCGATGAGCTTGAGTACTCCTATCTCAATTACACGAAGCAAAAGACCAACGTCTCTTTCGATGAGGATGGCACCATCGTCAAGTCCATCACCATCTCGCTTGGAGCCACCGCCACTTCCGCTGCAGAGACGAATGACGGATACCACGTCGAACTCAACCAACCGTTCGTCTATTGCATCAGGGATCCAATGGGTCTTCCTCTCATTGTCGGAAGCGTCCTGAACCCTGATAATTAATCCAAAAATAAGAGGGTGTTAAATCCCTCTTTTTTTCCGTTAATCGAAAAGCATATAATTCACCTATGAGGAAAATGTCCAAACTCTTCCGCACAAGGAAGAAGAAGATATATTGCCTGGATGACCAGCTCTTTTTCGAGGCGATGAAAGAGAACTGCCTTTTCCATTACAAAAACAACGCCGAATATAAGAAAATCCTCGACAATTTCCGCTTCGATCCAAATTCTTTAGAGTCCTATGACGATTTGGCAAAGATCCCATTTTTGCCAACGCTTTACTTCAAACACCATAACCTTTTGTCGCTCCCTAAACATCGTTACCTCATCAAAGCGACCTCTAGCGGAACAAGCGGCAAGAACGTCTCTCTTGTCGGCTTCACCCTTGGCGATCTTCTCCGTGGGTTTGATATGGTCAAGAGTGTCTTCTCTTACCACAAGCTCTGGTCGCTAAGGCCTCACCGCTACATCGTCTTTGGATATGAGCCTCATAAAGGAAACGACAAGGCTATCGCAAAGACCGCTTACGGGTTCACTCTTGTCACCCCTGCCATCAGCAAAGACTATGCGATCAGATGGACCAAAGACGGCTACAAAGTGGATCTCGATAACCTCGAAAAGAAATTCATCAAATACTCAAAAGGCAGGACACCAGTCAGAACCCTTGGTTTCCCAGCCTACACCTACTTCCTCCTTCAGCAGATGAAAGACAAAGGCATCAGGCTCAAGATGCCAAAAGGCTCAATCATCTCACTCGGCGGAGGATGGAAATCTTTCTATAAAGAAAAAGTCGACAAACAGGCCTTCTATGACCTTGTTTACGAAGTCCTTGGAATCGATGACAAACACGTCTTCGAGTTCTTTGGGGCGGTCGAACACCCAATCCTCTACACGGATTGCCGAAACCACCACTTCCACATTCCAAACTACGCCCGCGTCATCATCCGCGACATCGAGACCTTAGAACCAGTCAAACCAGGCCAGGTTGGCTTGATCAACCTTTTGACCCCGATGATGGTTGGCACCCCATTGCTCAGCGTCATGACCGATGACCTTGGCATCCTCCACGAGGAAGAATGCCCATGCGGCGAGAAGTCGATGTATCTTGAGATCCTTGGTCGCAGCGGGCTTGACGACATCAAGACCTGCGCAGCTGGGGCCGAAGAGCTTTTGAAAGGAGAAAAATCATGATCCTTTATAAAGGCGAAGTCTACGAAAACAAAGAACAGGAAAGGCTTATCTCCTCTTTGAAGGAAGATATGCTTTCGACGTTAGAGAATGGGAAGACCCTTTCCTATGAAGAAGTCATCAATGCTTGCGACAAACTCTATCAGAGGGTCATGAACCATGAGTTCGACCATATCGTTTTGCCACTTCTCGATATGGTGAACATGCCATATTCCTCATTTGAGAGGTATGCGAAATACTTCTCCAAAGAGGGTTTGCTCAAGAAAATCGATTTCGAACTTGGCGACCTTAAGAACGGAAAGCTCGAACTCGATGAGAATAACGAGAGATATTACGAGCCTTTAGGCATCTTGTTCCATATCGCTGCCGGAAACGTCGACCTTTTGCCAGCCTATAGCGTGGTCGAAGGCCTTCTTGTAGGAAACATCAACATTCTCAAACTCCCTACTGGGGACAATGGGATGTCGATCATGCTCCTTCAGGAGCTCATCAAAGAATCTCCGGCCCTCAAAGACTACATTTACGTCTTCGATGTTCCTAGCACGGAAATCGAGACCATCAAAGAACTTGCCTCGTTAGCGGACGCGACAATCGTCTGGGGCGGGGATATGGCGCAAAAAGCCGCAAGGACCTTCGTCGACATCCACTCCTCCATCATCTCTTGGGGACACAAGATCTCCTTCAGTTATGTGGATCAGAATGTCACGGATGCGGAACTTAAGGCGCTTTGCGAGTCTGTCTGCGCGACCAACCAGCTCTTCTGCTCCTCTTGCCAAGGCATCTACCTTAATACCGATAAGATTGAGGATTTGAAAGAGTTGGCGAATCGCCTCCTTCCAATCCTTGCCAAAGCGAGCAAAGAGATGGGCACGCTCCCTTTAACCATGAAAGCGAAGAACACCCTTCTCACCTATAACGAAAAACTTGAAGGGAATCTCGATAAGGTATTCACGAAGGATGGGGTGTCTATCCTCGTCAAGGAAGACAATACCCTTGAGCTCTCTTACCTTTTCCAGAACCTTTGGATCAAACCTCTTAAGAAAGAGGAGATCATCAAAGTCCTTAAGCCAAACAAGAGCCTTTTGCAGACCGTCTCTGTCAACAAGGATTTGAAGGACAAAGAAGAAATATTTGGCCTACTGGCCAAATCAGGGGTGACAAGAATCACCGCTTTAGGCGATAATTCACGCATGCTCCCAGGCGAAAGTCACGATGGCGAATACGCCTTGAGACGCTACATGAGGATCGTGGAGAGGATTAAGTAATATGATTAGACTCGGAAAAGCTTCAGGAAGCATCGGCTTAGGATCTTTTTATTGTGGGCTTGGCATTTTCGTGATTGCCTTCTATACGGTCATCATGACCTTGATCAATAACAGCTACAGAGAATTCAAAGTGGACGCGTCCGTCTTTGATGAACCAAGGATTGTCGTCAGTTTCACCCTGCTTGCTTGCGTAAGCCTTTGGATCTTCATTATGGGTGTTTTCGAAATCAAAAGAGGACTTACCGACAAAAAAGTCAGGGCAAACGGCAAAAGAAGCGTCTGCAGAATCGAGGATTTCAAAGTCAGATCATATAGATACGGCCACACGATCTGGATGGATGTGAAGTTCAAGACCGCCAGCGGAAAAGAAGACCGCTACTCTGCCAGAGTCGGCCAAGATGCGATCAACAAATTCCAGCAAGGCATGTCAGTCGAATGCTACGTCCTTGGCGAGAACTGCTATGTTGATAAAAATAACCTTAGAGCCGTTGAAACAGAGGAAGACCTCTTCCAATAAAAATGAGAACCGCTAAGACCCAAGGCGGCATCGCTGGAGGCGTCGCCTTGTTATTATGCAGCGCCTTATTGCTTGTCCTTACCGTTTACCTCCTCATCATCAATTACCCTTATTCAGAAATGGATACCCCCACTGCTCTTGAGTTGGTTTTCTTTGCTTTGGTCATTGTTTTTTGTGTAACTAGCGGGATCCTTCTCATCAAGAAAAGGACTAATAACCAGCCAAAGCGCCGCAAGATGAAAGAGGACAAAAAATGAACGATAAAGAAAGACAGCAAGGCAATATTGCCACAGGCATTGGTTTCATAATTGGCGGTGTGCTAACGCTTGGCCTTATGGTTTGTGGGATAATCCTTGTTCAACCTGTGCTAATCGCTTTTATGCCGTTGTTATCCCTTATGCTTTTTTCTGCAGGCGTTTTCCTCATCCGAAGAGGCGTCATCAATAAAAAGGTTGCTGCCGAAGGCAAAAAAGGAACATGCGTCATTGAGAAATTCCAAACCGTAGGTGGCAGAGGCAAAGCAACAATCTGGATGACCGTTTCCTACGTTGACGATTCAGGCCAAAAACAAAAATACGCCGCAATAGTGAATGATGAAGCCATAACCAACCTCAAAAAAGGAATGGTCTTAGAGTGTCGCATATTAGGCCAAGAGTGCTACATCGATCCAAACAACATCAAAGTCATCGAAGGAGGAGAAACAGGTGAATAACGGCAGATACCAAGGAAGCGTTGGAGGCGGAGTGTTCTTCATCATTTTCAGCCTCGTGTTCATGGGAGTCGGATTCTGGATGCTATCGAGCCTCGGATTCTCCAGCATGACTAGCCTCATGTTCGTCTTCATGATTATGGCCGGGGCCTTCATGCTCGTGGCCGGAATCACGACCGTTAGGAGAGGCAAGATCGACCAAAAGGTCGCACAACACGGAAAAAGAAGCACCTGCATCGTCTCCGAGTTCAGAGTCATCGGACACAGGTATGGCCACAGCATCTGGATGGATGTCATCTATAAGGATGAGCACGGAATCGACCGCCGCTACTCGGCTAAAGTGGGCACCGACGCCATCACCAATCTCAAAAAGGGCATGCGAATCGAATGTTATGTCCTTGGCAATGAGTGTTATGTCGATCCGAACAATATCAGAGTCGTTGACGAAGATACTTTTTAAAGAAGGACGAAAATGCGTTACACAAGTTCAAAAGGCTACTTAATTTGCGGAATCACCTGTTTCGTTCTCTCGGGTTTGTTATTATGCTTCTCTTTTGTGTGCATGGTTCTAGCAGAAATGGAAGGCGAGGGCTCGGTGTTTTCAAAATTATGTCTCCTTGGCTTATTAATAATCGTATTAATCCCTTTTGGAATAGCTTGTTTTCTTAAAAACAGAGAGAACAAGATCGTCTTAGAAGGAAAAAAGGGCTTTTGCACAGTTGAAAAAGCAGAAATCCATCATTCACGGTATGGGTCTAGGCTTGTTGTGGATTTTTCATTCAAAGACAAATCCGGGAACGTCCATACGCATTGCCAATTATTTGATCGTGACCTTATTAACGAATTCCAGATAGGCAATAAGTTCGAGTGCTATATCCTCGGTGACAAGTGTTTCATCGATCCAAATAACATCAAAATCATCGATGAGTCTTCCCTTACGGTAGACGATACGATTGAGTTCTAAGAGCCACTAAAAGGTGGCTTTTTATCAAAACGTGCTAAATTAAAAGCGATTTTTGAACGTTTTTTGCAGGTTAGAGAGTCTTATTGTTAGGAGAAACAACAATGAAACATAAAGTCCAACTGCTACTTCCCTTGATCTTTGGCTTATCTTTGCCAGCATGTTCTACCTTTTTCTCGATTGCGCCAGACGCTCCTCACAATAGCTCTGCTTTCAAATCCGCAAAAGACTATCCAGTCGTCAAACAAGCTCCTCGCCTAGAGAGCTTTTCAGAGGTTGCCTATTACGCGCCATACGCAAACGCCAACAATGATGACGTTCTTGTAAAAGCCAAGCAAATGCTCCTTGACGATGCTGCCGAGAGCTCTGTAAAAGTATCCGAAGCAACTTCGATGATCGGAGAATATAGCGAAGCCTCTCGCCCAGAAACATCAGAAGAAGAACCTGATTTGTCATATTCGAATACGGACTATTATGATGAACAGGGCAGGCTCCACTACCCAATCGAAATCAAGCCAACATACACTTTCAGCGATTTCGTCTACTTCGATTTCACAAGCGAAGAATGTGATTTCCTTGAAGCCAACATCGGCAACGGACTTATCCATGGTTTGATGGTCCAAACCGAAATATATGGCGAATTGATGATCGTCCTAAAAAACGAAGACAGATACTTCTCATGCTTCCTCAATGGAGGAGGTGGCGGAAGATACAGTTTCAGCGCTCACAAATTCATCGAAGGTTTTGATCTTGTCAAAGACTTTGATTTGAAATTCCCAATCGATGTGGCCATTGATGGAGACAACTATGATCCAGTGTCAATTGCCTTTGGCGGACAACCAGCTTTTAGCATCGACCAGGAATCTATTACTAGAGAAGCCTATATCACAGTGTCCGTTAATGAACTTAGGGCGCATTTCGGCTTAGAACCGGACCCAAGGTTTGAATGATTATGAAAAAGAGCAAATTATTGCTGATTCCAGCACTTCTTTCCTTTTTGCCTTTAGCTGGGTGTACCACCACCGATAGCGAATACTTTACGGTTACCGTCTCCGATAACTCAAAAATTGTAGTAGAAATGCCGCACAAACTCGGAGAAAAACCATCAGAGAAGTTCAAACCTGGGGATGGCGTGATTTTTAGAGTGGGCATGGTCACAGACGTTGACACAATCGTCACATTAAATGGAAGCAGGCTCGATTCCCAAGATTTCAAATATGGCGATGAATCAGAAGAGAATCGTTGGTCAATCGCTTATGCTTTCGTCATGCCAAAGGCAAACTGCGAAATAAGCGTCTATATCAGTGGTGGCATGTGGTAAAATGAATGCATGAAAAATAGGCTCTGCTTATCCGGGATTATCTCTTTGATTCTTTTATCTGGCTGCGGTAACAAAGGCCCTGAATTTACCCTATATACCGACGGCGAACCAATCCAGGATGGGGATGTGACCATCACGATCAATCCTCCATATGAGCAAACCAAGAGTTTCAGCATCATCTTCACCACTGCCAGTGCCGAACCTATCAAATTAACCTTTGGCGATTGGAAGATCGTCCGCGAATCAGACAGCACCGAATACGAATCCACTTGCACTCCATTAGGACTTGGTAAGGAACAAACCATTAGTTCGGAAAGGTTCTTGTCATTGGTGTTTAGGGCAGAAATACCAACCACATTTAGTGAGGAGCATTACAGACTGGTCTTACATTATGAAACGACCACTCTGACGTGCCATCTCTACGATCAGTTTGAGAAGAGTTACCCTTCGTTCGATCCTAGATCATACAAATAAAAGTCGATTGTTAACCCACTGCCACTAGATAATTCATCTGGCGGTGGGTTTTTGTTGAGAAGAAGCGGTAACAAGACTAGAATACTTCGCCGTATGGGATTGATTGATATTCTATCAATAGTGGCGATGGTTGGGATGATCCTGCTTATCATCTTCTACCCAACCCTCAAAATAGGGAAACTCCATTTCAGCACC
Organism: Bacilli bacterium; assembly: GCA_017540455.1. Classification (GTDB taxonomy): domain Bacteria; phylum Bacillota_I; class Bacilli_A; order RFN20; family CAG-826; genus UBA4951. The sequence continues at coordinate 11,700 of JAFYAZ010000028.1, forward strand.
TTTTATTTCCCATTGTTGTTAGTCGCCCTAATCTTCCTCATCTTCCCTGTCTTCGATAAGAGCGAGCTTCAAAAAGCCCTCTTCACCAATAACCCGATCAACCCTCTAAAGATTCTTATCCTATTCCTTTCGGTATCAGTTCTATCGATTGGACTAGATAAGTCAGGGTTCTTTTCTTTCCTTGCTTCCTGGTCGATCAAGAAGGTCAAGCAGTCGCAACACGCGCTCTTCTTGTTCCTATATCTTTTCATCTCGGTGACCACGGTCTTCACCTCTAACGACATCGTCATCCTCACCTTCACTCCGTTCATCATCCATTTGGCCAAAGAAGGCAAGTTCAAACCGTTGCCATACCTTGTGATGGAGTTCGTCGCAGGCAATACCTTCTCCATGCTTCTAGAAATCGGAAACCCTACGAATATCTACCTTTCCACCATATTTGATGTGGGTTTTGTCAGGTATTTTGAAGTTATGGCCATCCCAACTCTTATCATTGGCCTCTTCTCAATCGCCATCCTTTTGTTTGTCTTCCATAAGGATTTAGCCAAGCCGATCGAACACTTCGACGTTGAGGTCAAGAAGGTTGAGGATCCATTCCTCATGTATGTCTCTTTGATTCATTTGGGACTCGCGATCATCTGCTTGGCCATCTCAAACATCATCGATATCGAGATGTGGCTCATCACTTTGGGATTCGCTATCTCAATGAGCCTCATTGTCCTCGTCTATTCCATCGTCAGGAAGAAGAACGAGATTGGGCTCATCTACAAGAAACTCCCCTACTCCCTCGTTCCTTTCATCCTTTCGATGTTCGTCATCATCATGGCGGAAGACGGGACTGGATTATTCGCCCATTTTGCAAGTGTCTTAAACGGCATCGAAAACCCTGTCTTCCAAGGATGGGCTTATCTAGTCAGCTCTACGTTGGCGTGTAACTTCGTGAACAACATCCCAATGTCCTTGATGTTCAGTAGGATCTTGGATGGCAATTTGGTCAGTGTCTTCAGTACGATTATCGGCTCTAACTTAGGAGCTTTGCTCACTCCGATTGGCGCACTAGCCGGAATCATGTGGATGAGCATCTTAAAACACAAAGGCATCCACTTCTCCTTTGGAGAGTTCATCAAATTTGGGGCGGTCATCACCGGGTTCATGCTCATTGGTGCACTTGGTGCAGTCGCTTTGATACCGCTATTCATATAAAAAACCGCCAGGTTTGATCCTGACGGTTCTCTTTTTTGTTTTATTGCTTATTTCGCAAGCTTCTTTTCGATTGAAGCAAGAAGGTCGCCGACGGTTTTGAATTCGGCTAATTCTTCTGGGCTGAATTCGATGCCGTATTTATCTTCTAAATCAAGACACATCTCAACGACATCGAGACTGTCGAGTCCGAAATCTTTGAGGGACTTGGCCTCATCGATGGCCTCAACTTTCATTCTTTCGCAAAATAGCTTGCGGATTTCAATCATCTGGTCTGCACTCATAAAATGCACCTCACAATGTGCCTATTATATGTGGGAAAAATGGTGGGTGCAAGCCTAAGCCCCTCTTTAGAGGGTAACCATCATATTCGTATTCGCGAACTTGACGCTGCCATTGGCTTCGACGGTGATTTCTTTGTTGACGGCTTCAGCGCTTGCGGTGAAGGCTGGGATGAGGATTCCGAGGATCGCCCCGAAAGCCGCCAAGACAAGAACCATGCCAAGAAGTTGTCCTTTGAGTTCTGACATAAACGCACCTCCTTTCCTAATCGATGTATCCGATCATCACGCTTCTTGCGACCTCGAGAACCACGGTGTCGCGCGAGATGATGATGGGTTCGTATTTGCGGACGACGACGAATTCGAAGATTCCCCCTACTTCCACATAATCTTTGCCGATGGGGATGATGTCGGCTTTAGCGCTTTCCCTCACGTAATTCTTAGTCTCTTTGCTGATTCCACCTTCCAAAGAGATGAGATGCCCTGCTGTGACTGCGGCCGTGTCGAGAACGCTATAGATTTGCTGGATGGTTGTCAGGTCGCCGACATAGGCCATGACCTGAATCGAGAAAAACAAAGAGAGAAGAAAACCTAAACTAGATCCCATATGCAAGATTCCCCATGATTACGACGATCGCGACGATGATTAGCCCCATCGTTAAGGCGCTGTCTGCCAAAGGCAGAAAGTTGTTGTTATTGAGAGTGCTTTCGAATTTGCTTAGCTCGTATTTCCTTTTCTCCGCGGCAACAGAAGAAAAGACGCTTTCGAATTGCTGAATGTATGTGGATGAACCCCCTTCATTGCCCATCTTGTAGATGCTTATCATCACTTGGCGGATCTCTAGGCTCTTGAAGCGTTCAGAGAAAGAGAGATAAGGCTTCACGCTTTTGTCTTTGTCAATTTCCTCTAAGAGCGTTCTTAGGAGGTCACTCATATCCGGTGAGCTATAACGGATGCAATCTTCTAAGGCGTTATAGACCGGTCTCCCATTGCCGACGAAGATCTTGAAATAAGAGAAAACGTGGACAAATTTCTTCTCCAGGGCCTCGTCTTTGACCTTCTTGACTCTCGAGGCTTTTCCTAAAAGGAAATAGTCCCCTACAATCGCTAGAAGAACGATCGATAATGAAGCGATTAGGACTTTGGTCACCTTGTAAGCCAAGAAGGCGACCGCGATGAGAAAGATGTTGCCGATGATCATGAGGGCAATCTCTTTCTTTGGGTTTAGTCCTGCTTCTTTAAGAGTGAGAGCCCAAGGCTTTTTCGGTTTTTTCTTTTTCTTCATGTCATTTCCTTTCTAGGCTCATCTTCTCGCCTGTGTATGACCTTACGTAGATGTAGAAAGAGATAATCGCGATGATGAAGTACGCTGAAGCCGTTAAGAGATACGGAAGGTTCTTCGTCAAAGTGTCGTAGAAGTTCGACAAACCGAAGCGAAGAAAGGCCAAGACAACAGTGCTTAGGAACCAAAGGGAACCATACTGAACAAGGGATTTCTTTCTGATGGTCTCCAAGGAGTTGTTCTTCTCTTCGTTGAAGGTCGCTTCATTGAGCAAAGGCGAGGCAATCTCTATGAGGTCGCCGCCTTGTTCGATATAGGCTTTGACGATGGAGAGAAAGACGTGATAGATGTCCTCCTCAAAATACCTAGGGAGATACTCGAGTTTCTCCATCGTGGTCATCGGGGCTATGGATTCAAGGACGGCTTTCTCCTCCCCTTTCGCATCGATCGTAGCGTCCTCAAAGGCTTGATCGAGCGATGACGTGACGGAAAGCGAGATGATGAAGTGATTGATGAAGTTGAATACTTCATGGTGTTTCCTCCTTTTGTCGAGATACCTTTTGATGAGGGGTTTTATGAAAACAAAGGAGATGACGAAATAGCAAAGGAAAACAATGCCGGCAATCATGAGGGAGCTCGTCGTCACATAGGCGATGACTCCGAAATAGAAGGAAAGAAATAAGTACGCGAAGATGCTTTTCATGCCTTTTCTCCTTTCGTATAAAGCACAGTTATCTTTTTGCTCTTCTCATCAAGATGGCCAATCTCTTTGATATAGCGCCGTATTGAGCCATCTGGCGCGTTTTCTTTCTCGACATAGACGAAATAGCGAAGATGCCTCGAAATGTCTTCCATGAGCTCGTCTTTGAAGAGCCTGCGGTTGCCAATCATCGCAAGCCTAGCGACGCGGTCAGGCATGGCTCTAAGTTTCTCGGCATGGATCGTGGTGATTATGGGATGGCCGCTCATGGCGCTAAGAAGGGCATCAAGCATCTCCTCCCCTCTTGCTTCAGCGATGACGATGTAGTCCGGGTCGTTCCTTAAGGCGTTCTTGATGAGGGATGAGAAAGACGCTCCTCTCCCTTGCTCATTCACTAACCAGGTTGTGAGATCGATGTTCTCATTCTCAACCATGTCGAGTTCCTCAACGTTGTCGATGACGATGACCCTTGTGCATGGAGCCATGTTCTGAAGCAGCCATTTCTGGAGTTCGGTTTTGCCGCTAGAGACCTTTCCACCGATGACAATCGATTCGCCGTTTTTGATCAAACGACGCAGGATTTGCATGGATTTTTCGTCAAAGAAGCCTGAATTGTCGGTGATTTTGCAATCATTGCTCTCTAGGCGAATAGCGAAGGTGAAGGTCTTCTCATTCCTCTTCCTGGCGAGGGAAGAGTTAACCGCATTGATGCGATATCTCCCAAAACTGATATCTAGGATCGGACATTGAACGCTGAACTGATGTTCGGTGAGATTGGCGAGTTGTCTAAGGAAAGAAGAAACTTCCTCTTTCTTGATTTCGATGTCCGCTTTTTGACGGCCTTTGAGGTTGGAAACGTAATAGACTGATTCGCCATTATATGAGATGTCAGTAACACCTTCTTGGTTAAGAAGAGGCGAGAGAAAGGAATTCTCAAGATAGGCTACTGGGTCTCCGCTCATAAGGCTTTCCCCTTTCTGATCTCAAAAGCTTTTTCTGAATGGTAATGGTATGTTCCATTAAACGTGCAATCGAACGTGACATAAGCCAAGTACGGGGTGCCAAGCGTTACCCCATCGCCATCTTTGAAAGACAAATCGACGTTCCATGTGCTGACGTAATACTTGCTAAGGCTCTCGGTGAAATATCTCGATGCGATTTTGGCGAAGAGTTTCCTCTCGAAATAAGCTGGACCGCCATAAGGGTCGGATACCACTGCGTTTTGGGCATAGGTGAAATCGAAAGCCGAGAAAGTGTTGATGATGCCGGTTGAGGTGTAAGAAAAGGAATAGGCCGAAATCGAGAAGACGAAGAGAGCGATGAAAAGAAGAAAGTTAAGCACCTGGTCTCACCTCCGTCACGTAGTAGCGGCTGTTGATCTTCGAACCGACATCGTTTGACTCACGGAACACCGTGAAATGGTGATAGAGAGTGTCGCTATTTTGGTCCCCTACGCCTTCTAGCACGATCTCACATTCGTAAAACCTTCCTAGCACTCCTTTGACAGGAGGCAAATAGATCTGGGTCGTGAATTCATATCCGTCGGAATCTTTGTGAAACTCGTTTGTCTGGTAACGGAGGTCGCTTTTAAGGTAGAGAACCTTCTTGGAACGGAGATAGGACTCGTTGCCATTTGGGATAAGCTCCAAAGGGGCGCTGATATATGGGATGTTGAACTGATTGGTTTTTCTCGTGCCGATATGAAAATCATCTAGATAGTTATAGAAACGGATTTCTCCTTTCCTCATCGTCATAGGCGACTGAGAATAGTCATAGTTAATGACGTTGAACCTCATGTCTTTTAACGGCAAAAGCCCCTGCGAATCCGTCTCATATTCATCTTCAAGGCCCTTTGAACGCACCATCACGTAACGTGGGTAGCCAGTTAACAAGTCGCCTCGGTAGAAACCACCGAATGTTTTTTCGTTCGTGAATTCGCCTTCCTTACCGAAGAAAGTGGTTGGAGAAACATATCCATAAGGTACTTCGGTCATCCAGGATTCAACCCTTTCCGGTGCAACCAAGACTCTCGTTTCGAGCAAAAGGTATTGCTTAACATCCCCAACACGAAGTCTCGAATACGGGACTTCCACATCAAAATCAATCACCTCCCCTTTTTTGTATTTGTGGAAATCAAATCTCGACTCGATATAGCTAAGACCTGGCCTTGTGTCTCCATACGACACGCTTTCGTTCTTGCCGTTTACTCTGTATGTGTGATTTACATCAAAAACAAAGGCGATTTCCGCATCTTTGAGCATATGCATATGAAGGGTCATCCTTCGGTCTTTTTGGTCATTTGGAGCCCAATAGAAATCTTCGATATAGCAAGTCTCGGCGACGGTGAGCCAAACGAAATCGAAAGACCAGGCCGAAGAAAGGAAAGGCGTAAGCAAAGAAAGGATGAAGAGCAAAGGCTTCAACTTGCCCCCATGAGATGCCGGTATTCTGTTTTTATTTTCCATTTGAGCTTCCTCCTTTCCTGTTCGTAGAATTCCTTGCTTCCGTACTTCATCCACCAGAAGCGGTAATTCTTACCTTTTTCTAGATAATCGTTCACGAAGATGAGACCCTGGACGAAAGTGAGCCTTTTGAAGAAGTCATTTGCCTTAAGAAGGAATGAGGCCTCTTTCCTTGGCATGCGAAATCTTAGATATGAGGTGTTTAGATCATAGACGTGCGTGTTGGATGGGTAGCCCGTTCCTGATAGGGATAAAGAGTAAGCCTTCGTGATGGCTTCTTCCTCGAAGCGGCTAAGCTTTGGGTTTAATTCAATTGGTTCATTCTTCGGTTTCATTTTTCGTGCCTCACTTACCAAATATTTGGAAACGGGCGATTTTTCATAAAAAGATGCGAAAACGAACTCTCATCGTAGATGAAATTTTTGGTGCATTTGCCACCTTCAGGTTTCAGAAATGGGTTTATAATATGCCCATGATAATCATCGTTGGACCAAGTGCGAGCGGAAAAACCGAGGTCGCAAAAGTCCTTAAAAAAGACTACGACATAAAAAAGGCCATAACTCACACGACTAGACCTCCTCGTCCAGGCGAGAGAAACGGGGTTGATTATTATTTCGTGAATGAGGAGACTTTTGGGCTTCTTAAAAAGAGCGACGCCTTCGTTGAGACCACCACTTATGGCGACTACCACTATGGCTGCTCAAAAGCCCAAGTGAGCAAGAACAAATGCGCCATCCTTGATCCTAATGGTTTAAAGACATTCAAGAAACTTGAGAACGACCTTATCGTCTCCTTCCAGCTCATGGCCACCCCAACGACCAGGGAAGCACGAATGAGAGAACGCGGAGACAAAGAAGGCGACATCTATATGCGTCTCATGAAAGACCAAAACATCTTCTCCGCCAAAAAGCTAAACGGATTTGTCGATTTCAAGGTCAGGACAGATAAAAAGACTCCCCAGCAAATAGCCGAGGAAATCTACAGTTTATATCTCGAAGCCCTTGAGAAAAGAGGCCTCAAACTCCATCAATAAGATTACTCGTCAGTGATGACGGGTTTCTTTTTATTCCAGCGGACTAATGCCTCAGTGACGGTGTATTCTTTGCACTTCGTGACTGTGAGTTTGATTGGGCCGTTGCTCACAACGTCCCCAACTTCCGCAAATCTTCCAAGCTTATCGACAACCCAGCCAGAGACAGTCGAATAATCGTCCTCAAGGAGTTTGTCTGGATCGAGTCCGAAGTAGTTATAGAAGTCGTCGATGTTGGTGTCTCCCTTAACGATGAAAGTGTTCCTCTTCGGTCCTTTGATGATCGAGGTGGATGGCCTATCGTTTTCATCCCACATCTCACCGACAAGCTCTTCAAGAATGTCTTCGAGGGTGATGATACCTTCGGTACCGCCGAATTCGTCTCTGACAAGGGCGATGTGATGGCGGTTTTCTTTCATGAGTTCCATGACGCTAGAGACGACCATCGTGCGAGGGACGCTGACAATCGGCATGAGGATGCTCTCGTAGGAAGTGAGGGTTCCTTTGACCATCTCTCTAAGAAGTGTCTTAACAGGAAGGTAGCCCAAGACATGGTCGAGGTCACCTTTGTAGACGATGATGCGGGAGAAATCGAAAACGCCTTTTTTCTTGAGAAATTCCTCAAATGAGGAATCGACGTCATATCCGAAGATCTTGACGCGTGGGGTCATGATCTCGTAGCAGCTTGTTTCTTTGAAATCGAGCGACCTCAAAAGAAGCTCGGATTGGTCTTCGTCAATTAGGCCTTCGTCTTCGATGGCGTTGACCATCGCCTCAAGTTCTTCATCGGAAGCGACTTTGCTTTCTTCCCCTGCTTTCTCTAAGAACGGGGAGGAAACCCATTCAGCGAATTTGGTGCTTGGCCAAACGAACGGGAAGAAGACGACTTTGAGGACGTTGATGTATCCCGCAAAGAACTTCGAAAGGAAGAAAGAGTGGTTTTTTGCAATGGCTTTTGGAGTAATTTCGCCAAAAAGGAGAAGGACGAAGAGGAGAGAAAGGGCGCCTAAAGTCTCTGCCATATTTTCTAAGGAAGTGCCTTTGAAGACATCGATGAAAAGGAGAGCGGTCAAGGATGAGGCGAGGACGTTCACGAAGTCGTTGCCAAAGAGAATCGTCGCGATTGTGTTGTCGTAATTCTTTGCAAGCTTGAGAGCCTTCTTGGAGGCTTTGCCCTTATCTTTCTCTAAGCGGGACTGGCTGACGCAGGAATAAACCATGTCAGACGCGCTGAAAGTGGCGCTTAGGAGGAGACAGAGGATGATTATGGCCAAATACACGAAGTCGAGCGGTTTCATTTCTTCTCGCCTCCTATGGCGTCTTTCTCGCCGATTGGGCCAACAAGCTCCTCAAGGACGTCTTCCATGGTGACTAAACCGACAAGACGGTCGTCCTTGTACACGAGCGCGGATTGGGTGTGGTTTGTTCTGAAACCGTCTGTGAGGTCGTCGATCTTGACGTTTGGAGCGACGATGTATGGTTTTTCTAAGGCTTTATTGATGTCGAAGTTCTTCTTTTTGAGGTACATCGAAAGGAACTTCTTGACGATAAGCACACCTTTGATGTCGTTGATCTCCCCTTCATAGACAGGGATTCTTGAGTATTGGGTTTCGCAGACGATTTTGGCGATATCCTCGTTCGTGAGGCCACTTAGGTCGATTGTGAACATCTTTCTTCTTGGGGTGAGGACCTCTTTGACCGCGGTATCACTGAAATCGATGGAATTGATGATGACGTCGCTTTCGTTCTCCTCAATGAGGCCTTCTTCCTCTTTGAGCTCGATTGCGCTTGTGAAATCTTCCTCAGTGACCTCCGGCTCCTCTTTGGTTGGGAAGAGTTTCTTGGCAAGCCAAGAAATGCCGGTGAAGACCATGGCGATCGGCCAGATGAGGAAATAGAAAACCAAGAGAGGATAGACGGCGATTGAGGCGACTTTGTTAGGAATCTTCTTGCCGATTTGCTTTGGGATGGTCTCACCGAAAAGATAAAGGATGATGGTCATCACGATGGTCGAGATAAGACCGGCAATAGATGGGTCAAGGGTTGGGAAAAGCCTTTGGGTGAAAAGGATCGTGCTGACGACGGAGAGAATGACACTGGCGGCATTCGTGCCAATGAGCACTACGACTAAAGTCGTATCGAATCTCTCGGCGATGAAAAGGACGGCCTTTGCCGTTCTTGAGCCATGATCCTTCTTAACCTGAAAACGATACTTGTTAAGGCAAGAAAAAGCCGTCTCTGTCATCGCGAAGTAGGCGGCTATTATGACGAAGATGAATATTAGAGCTAGATACAGCCAACTTAGAGGGTCCAATTGATGTCGAACTCCTTATTCGACTTTGGTATTCTACCACAACATCGAGGTAATTTCAAAAATGCCTCAAATGATCTTGCTTCCTGGGAAGGGCGTAATCATGACTATGAGAGAGCCTAACATGAGGAAGATCACAACCATCAAAACCATTCCAAACGCCCACTTGGTGGCCTTGGAGTTTTTCTTGTTTGCCAAATTGGCGATGGCGATGATTATTGAGACTAAATCGACGACGGCCGACACCCCTCCAAGAGCCATGGAAAGGTCTGGGAGCATAGGCTTCATAGCCAAGTAGGCTACGAGCATTATGAGACCGACTAACACCAAAATTACTGGCAAAACCGCATTATTTTTCTTATTCTCAGCGATTTGCTGGGGTTTTTGCTCCTCTACTGGCGCCTTTTCTTCTTTAACGGCTAAGAGGGCTTCTTTCTCTTTCTTGATGCGTTCAAGCTCAGCGCGTTCTTTCTCTATCTCTTCGCGGATCTTGGCTCTCTCAGCCTCTTTCTCTTCCGCTTCTTTTTGGGCTCTTTCAAGACGGAGGCGTTCCTCCTCTTTCCTAAGTTCCTCTTCTTTGGCGAGACGCTCTTCCTCAAGACGCTTCTCTTCGGCTATGCGTCTTTCTTCCTCAAGCCTTCTTTCATCCTCGAGTCGCTTCTGCTCTTCGAGTCTTTGACGCTCTTCTTCAAGGCGACGTTCCTCTTCTAAGCGCTTCTCCTCTGCTTCCTTGGCTAAGCGCTCCTCTTCGAGGCGTCTTTCCTCTTCTTCTTTCTTCCTACGTTCTTCCTCGAGGCGTTTCTCCTCCTCGATTCTCTTCTCTTCTTCTAAACGCTTTTCTTCCTCGATGCGGGCATTCTCAGAATTGGCTTGCTCTTCTTTGAGGGCTTCCTTTTTGAGTTCTTCTAAAGAAAGGCACTTCTGTCCGCACTTAATGCAGAAAAGGTCTTCATCAGAAAGCTGAGCGCCGCAATACACGCAGTACTTCATTACTTTCTGCCCCCATTCTGGTAATGGAGAACCATGACGCCGTTCTCATAAAGATGCTTGCCAAAGCCCCTGACTTCGAATTTATAGGTCTTCCCGCCATAATCGTAACTAAGGTTTCCGCCCTCAAGGGTGTATTCCGCCTCGCCTAGACGCTCGCCGTTGTCGGCTTTCTCGATATCTAAGCCTGTCCTATGGACACGAAGACGGAAAGAATACGGGGAATCATCCGTTGGAGTGAACATGCCATAGGTCAAATTGATATCGATGGTGTTCGTATAGACTAGCGGCGTTACCACTGAAAGAGCAGATGCACTTAAAGCCAAAAGGAAAGTAAAGAACTTCAAAGCCCCTAGGCCCTTAGGACCTTTCTTGCCTTTGTTGACGAGGATGATAAGGAAAACCGCTAGAAGAATCGCCGATCCAACAAGGATGGCAATAAATATCAAAGTAGCGCGATTCGTCAGCATTCCTATTCGCCTCCGTAATCAAAGTACATATACGACTCTATCATCGTATAGTCTTTGTAGTCGTTGTTATAACCTCTGTTAGAGATAGTGAGAGTGGCATGATAACGGTTCTGGTGCCAGGTTGTGCCTTCGCCCCAATCCATTTCGAAATACATTTCCTTTGTCCTATCGTGATAATCCTGGGTTGTGTCGGTGTAACCAACCGTTAAGGCCTGACCACGAGCGGCCTCAAAATCGCCTTCCTGAATCTGGATTTCCATTTCGAAGTAGACGCTCTTGGCAAGAGGAGTCTCATAGGTTTTTCTCCCTCCTCCGACAGGGTCCCAAATCGAAATGACTTTGCCTTCCCAAGATGGGAGTTTGACGATATACGGAGCCTCTGGCCAGAAGCCTTTGAATTCTCTTTCGTATTTTCTCGTGGAGCCACCGCCATTTTGGCTGGTGCCAGGAGCGGCGTTCTTAGTGGCGAATCTAACCGATGAACCGATGATCAAAGGAAGATACATGAAGAGGATCGCGCCGGTTGCGACGATGGCGATCATCTTGTTTGGTTTGAAAGAGGCATGCCAGTATTCGATTTTGGCCCCGAATTTATTAGGATCCTGGATAGGTTTCTTGAAGATACGATTATTTTCTCTGGCTTTGTTCCACTGCTCGAGCTCTTCGCTAGAGATGCCAATCTTACTAACTTCGTAGAAGAATCCACCAAGAGAGATGGCGAGAATGATGATCGGAAGGAACATCCATGCAGTCCAGCCAACGGCAAGGCCGATGATGAGCCAAACAAGCGTAGACGCGCCGGTCGCGATATAAAGAACGATTGAGCGGGTCGAGGAATAGACCGGATTCGTGATGAACTCTTTGACCTTGGTGAAAAAAGAGGATGATTCCTTGACTGGTGCTTCGCTTGCTTTTTCAGCAGGTGGGACAGCTATAGGAGCAACGGCTAAAGGTGCGCCGCACTTAGCGCAAAACTTAGCATAGCTAGGATGCTCGGTCCCGCA
>JAFYAZ010000029.1 GCA_017540455.1 Bacilli bacterium
ATCATCAAGTTACTTCGCTACATCAAAGGCTACTGGAAAGACACGATCCTTACTTGGGTCTGTGTTCTTTTTGAGTGCGTTGCCGAAGGTCTTGTTGCTTATTTCATGCAGTTCTTCATCGACGAGGTTAAAGACCTTTCCGTCAATCCAGAGAACCTTGATGCCATATTCATGTATTCCGGCATTATCGCTGGCATGGCCATCCTTGCAGCGACAACCGGCATTATCGCTGGCGTATTTGCTGCTAGTGCGGCAGCTGGCTTTGGAAAGAACCTCCGTGAAGCCTTATTCGTCCACGTTCAAGATTACTCTTTCAAGAACATCGACAAATTCTCTACAAGCTCTCTTGTTACTAGAACCACAACCGACATTACAAACGTCCAAGGCGCTTTCCAAATGATCTGTAGAGCGGTCGTCCGTGCTCCGTTCTTGATGATTTTCGCCCTTATCATGTGCTTCGTCACGTATTGGCAAGCCGCCCTCGTTTTCCTTGTCTTCATTCCTGTCGCGGGCTTCGTTTTGATATTTATCGCCAACAAAACCCATCCGATTTTCGTCAAAGTCTTCAATGCCTATGACGATTTGAACCAGGCGGTTGATGAGGACGTCGACGGCATCCGCGTCGTCAAATCCTTCAACCGTGAAGACTACCAGAAAGAGAAATTCGGAAAGGTCTCATACTGGATCTTCAGCAACTTCAAAAAAGCCGAAAAGAGAATCGCTCTCAACGGTCCGTTCATGAACATCGCCACATACGCGACCACGATCATCATCTCCATCATCGTTTCGAATGCGATTGTGTCCACTAACGCGACCGCAATCGGCATTGGTGCTTTGAGCACCATGCTTACCTATTCCATGATGATCCTCATGTCCCTCATGATGGTCTCAATGGTCTACGTCATGATCATCATCGGCCGTAATAGTACCGAACGTATCCTTGAGGCTATCGAGGAGGTTCCAGACATCGCTGATCCAGAGAATCCAATCGAAACCGTTCCTAACGGAGAGGTTGAATTTAGACACGTCAACTTCGCCTATTCCGAAGGAAAAGATGTTCTTCTTGACGTTAATAGAAAAGTCAAATCCGGAAGCACCATCGGCATCCTTGGTCCAACCGGTTCAAGCAAAACCACCCTCATCTCTTTAATCGCCAGATTATTCGATGTTCAGAAGGGCGAGGTTCTTGTCGGTGGTCACAACGTCAAAGAATACAAACTCGAATCATTACGTGACTCCGTTGCCGTTGTTCTTCAAAAGAACACCCTCTTCACCGGAACCATCAGAGATAACCTCAAATGGGGCAATGAAAACGCCACCGACGAGGAAATCATGGCGGCCTGCGATATCGCTCAGGTCACCCCGTTCCTCAAAGACATGCCACAAGGCTTAGATACTATGATCGAGCAGGGAGGCGCAAACGTCTCCGGCGGTCAAAAACAAAGACTTTGCATAGCAAGAGCGCTTCTTAAGAATCCGAAGATTCTCATCCTCGACGATTCCACAAGCGCCTGTGATACCCATACCGACAAGCTTATCCGTGAAGGTCTTGAGAAATACCATCCAGACATCACGAAGTTCATCATCGCCCAGCGCGTTCTTTCCGTTAAGGATTGCAGCGAAATCTGGGTCATGAATGAAGGCCAAGTCCTTGAGACAGGAACCAACGATGAGCTTATGAAGACGAGCGCGGTCTACAAAGACCTCTACGAATCTCAAAACGGAGGAGGTGATTTCGATGCCGCGAGTTAATCCACGTGCCACCAAAGGTGCCCGCAACATGAACATGGTCTCTGGCAAAGCGAGAAACGCCGCCATTCGAAGACTCCTTTCCTACGTTTTCAAGTATTACCCAGCCCAGTTCATCGTCGTTTTGATTTGTGTCCTTCTTTCTAGCTTCACAAACGTCGCTGGCGGCTTCTTCACTGGTACCGTCGTCGTCAACGAGTACATCATGCCGTCCCTTGATTCCGGATCGCTTGAGATTAGGACTCCAACAAGCGGCGCTTTCGCTGGAATTCCTTTCGGCGGAGCGATCGCCATCATGGCTTCGATCCTTGCTGTCGGGACCATTGCCCTCTATGTCTACAACATCCTGATGTCCATCATCGGACAGGGCGTTCAAAGACGCATCCGCGATGAGCTCTACGACCACATGCAGGACCTTCCGATCTCCTACTTCGATAGAAGGGGACGCGGAGACATCATGTCCGTCTACACGAACGACGTTGACGCACTCCGTGAAATGCTTTCACGCGCTCTTCCAATGGTGGCCAATTCCATCGTCACGATGGTGGCTTGCTTAGTTATGATGCTTCTCACCGATTTGATGCTCACAGGCGTCGTCATTGGTGTCTCGCTCCTCATCTTCTTCATCATCATTTATTTCACCAAGATGGCCTCCCGTTTCTTCATCGCCCAGCAGATTGAGCTTGGCAAGATGAACGGCTATATCGAAGAGATGGTCAATGGCCAGAGGGTCGTCAAAGTCTTCAACTATGAGAAGAGAAATATTGAGGGCTTCAAGAAACATAACGAGCAGTTCTTCAACTACTCCGTTAAAGCCAACAGATTCGCTAACTTGCTTATGCCTACCGTCAACCAGGTCGGCAACATCCAGTATGTCTTGATTGCTCTTATTGGTTCCCTTGCCGTCTTCAATCATCTTGATGGCGTTTCCCTTATGGGAACATTCACCTATGGCATCGCCACGGTTGGCACGATCGTCAGCTTCCTCATGTATTCGAAAGCCTTCGTTCAGCCAATCGGAAACGTCTCCCAGCAGCTTAACATCATCGCTCTCGCCTTAGCGGGCGCAACCCGTATCTTCGAAATCATTGATGCTCCAGCGGAGACCGATGATGGATATGTTGAGCTTGTGAATGCCAAAGAAGACGAGAACGGCAATCCGGTCGAATGTGCTGAGAGAACTGGAAAGTGGGCATGGAAACATCCTCACACCGACGGTTCTCCAACCACCTACACTTGGCTCAAAGGAAAGATCACCTTCAATGATGTTGATTTTGCATATATCCCTGGCAAAACCGTCTTGCATAACATCTCCATGTACGCTGAAGAGGGTCAGAAAATCGCCTTCGTCGGACCTACTGGAAGCGGCAAGACAACCATCACCAACCTCATCAATCGTTTCTACGATATCGAGGACGGCAAAGTCAGATATGACGACATCAACATCAACAAGATCAAGAAGAAGGATTTGCGTCGTTCCCTCGGCGTCGTTCTCCAGGAGACCAAGCTCTTCACTGGAACCGTTATGGAGAACATCCGCTTCGGAAACCTTGAAGCCACAGATGAGGAAGTCATCGCCGCGGCAAAACTTGCCAACGCCCATAACTTCATCACCCATCTGCCTGACGGCTATAACACCTTGCTCACTAGCGGTGGAGCTTCGCTCTCACAAGGACAAAGACAGCTCATCGCCATCGCTAGAGCGGCCGTCGCCAACCCGCCTGTCATGATTCTCGATGAAGCAACTTCATCGATCGATAGCCGTACCGAAGCTCTCGTTCAGGAAGGCATGGACGCCATCATGAAAGGACGCACTGTCTTCGTCATTGCCCACCGACTCTCAACGATCAAGAACAGCGATGTCATCATGGTTCTCCAGGATGGCAGAATCATCGAAAGAGGCAGCCATGATCAGCTTCTCGCTGAGAAGGGCAAGTACTACCAGCTTTACACTGGAAACGAAATTGCTAATAAGTAAAGCCTAAAGAAAGGCTTTGTGAGCGCTGTAGTTTGAATGTAAACTATCCGTGCGCTTGTTTGTGGAGGAATACCCATGGAAGAAGAGAAACTTAACGACCAAGAACTTGCTAGACGTGCCAAATTACCACGTTATGAAGAGCTTGGTGTCGATGCATTTGGAAGCCGTTATGAATGGAAAGATTCGATCAAGGATCTCCGTGCCAAGTACGGCTCTTTAACCGAAGAAGAACTTGCTGCGAAACAGATCCCAGTCAATGTCGCTGGCCGTCTTATGTCCATCAGACGCATGGGCAAAGCCAGCTTCGTCAATATCAAAGACGAATATGGCAACATGCAGGCTTGGCTTGGACGCGATGTCGTCGGTGAGCATGACTACGAAGTCTTCAAACTCGCTGATATTGGTGACATCGTTGGCTTAGAAGGAACCTTGATGCTCACAAGAACCGGTGAGCTTACCATCCGCACCACCAAGTACACCCACATCACCAAGTGTCTCAAACCTCTTCCAGAAAAGTTCCACGGTTTAACCGACATCGAAGAAAGATGCCGTCGCCGTTATGTTGACCTCATCATTAATGATGAGTCCCGTAAGAACGCCTTAACCAGATCCGCCATCGTCAAAGGCATCAGAAACTACAGCGATTCCCTTGGCTTCGTCGAAGTCGAGACTCCTGTCCTTTCCCCGATCGCCGGCGGTGCTTCTGCCCGTCCATTCATCACCCATCACAACGCCCTCGACAAGGATTTCTTCCTCCGCATCGCCACTGAGCTTAACCTCAAGAAGTGCATGGTTGGTGGCATCGACCGTGTCTACGAAATCGGACGTATCTTCCGAAATGAAGGTATCGACAATAGACACAACCCAGAATTCACCACCATCGAGCTCTATCAGGCTTATGGCGACCTCAGCGACATGAGAAAGTGGGCCGAAGGCCTCTTCCATTACATCGGTGAGAAAGTCATCGGCAAAGACACCTACGAGTGGAATGGAAACACCATCGACATCTCTAAGCCGTTCGCTTGGATCTCCATGGCTGACGCCATCAAAGAGAAGACCGGCGTCGACTTCAATGAACAGATTCCATTTGAAGAAGCAGTGGCTCTTGCCAAGAAGCACGGCGTCACCCTTGAGAAGTCCTGGAACAGCACCGGCTACATCATGCAGGCCTTCTTCGATGAATTCGTTGAGCCAACCCTTATCCAGCCAACCTTCATCCACACATACCCAATTGAGGTTTCTCCTCTTACCAAGAAGACTGCCGATCCACGCTTCGTCGATCGTTTTGAGCTCTTCATTGGTGGAACCGAATTCGGCAACGCTTACAGCGAACTCAACAACCCATTCGATCAGGAAGAACGTTTCAAGGCTCAGTTAGCCGCCCGTGAAAGAGGCGACGACGAGGCTGCCGATATCGACTTCAGCTTCCTTGACGCTCTCATCTACGGCATGCCGCCAGCCGGTGGTATCGGCGTCGGTGTTGACCGTCTTTGCATGCTCTTCGCTGAACAATCTACAATTCGTGAAGTTCTTATCTTCCCAACGATGAAAGATGAAGTCGCGGTCACCAAAAAAGACCCTGAGAAAAAGTAACGAAAAATCCAAAAATACGTGGCAAAACCCACGTATTTTTTGTTTTTACCCCACAAAAATCGCCTGAAAATTTTCGGAAAAATGTAAGAAAATTCACTATATATTAGTGAGGCCAATTTTTTGCATTTCTCCTCTTTTGCCGATGAAGATGAGAAATTTCAAGGAACTCTTAATTGATTAAGAGGGGCGACTATAGTATCATTGTTGGGCTTTAGCGAAGGAACTAAAGCGACATTCTTCTATGGCCGTCCAATTAATTGAGGCGGTCCTTAGACCAAAACTAGGAG
>JAFYAZ010000030.1 GCA_017540455.1 Bacilli bacterium
GGCGCTTTCTTCGTCAGAATCTGGCGCTGGATTAAAGAGACTGCCTGGGTTCAACCGCTTCTTATCGTCGGTGCCATCTTCGCTGTCATCTTCTCTATCCCATACATCACTGAATGGGCTGCGAGCTGGAACCAATCAGGCAAAGGCGCCTTCTATAGCTCCTACCAGCTTTCCCTCGAAGGCGAGGATACCGCTGATGCCACCATCTCCAAAGCTGACGCCATCACCGCTGCTATCGAAAAGGCCAATGACGTTGCCTACACCAACGAAGACAACACCAAGAAAACCAAAGCCGAACTCGAAGCCATCCAGAGCGCCAACTACGCCGACATCATCAAAGACTATGGCGAGAAGTTCTATCTCGTTTACATGGCCGATGACAACAACGCCGCTTCCGAATTCGAAGAAGGCTTCAAATTCCTTAGCGACAACTGGAACAACCAGTCCTTCGGTTTAAAGGCCAACGATATCTCTGACCTCAAGTTCAGACTCCACGTCATCAACTCCTCCGAAGAATCTTCCAACGACAGCGAGTTCGAAAAGAACCCAGCCCAGACCACCGCTTGGAAGCGTTATCTCATCAACTACACCGGTTTATTCAACATTGCTGGCCCATGGCTCTATGAACACATGCCAATGGTCATCAACAGCTCCATGTCTGAGGACAAGTTCAACCACTTCTCCATCAGCTCTGCTGACAGCGACTTCCCAGTTCCAACCGTCTGCCTTTGCGACTTCACCCTTGAAGCCATCGCCGATGGCAGAGCCGGGTTATCCGAAGTCTCCTTCTCAAGCACTGGTTCAACCGCTAACGAAAAGGCCAAGAACCTTCTCAATATGTGGAACCATCTTGATCCATATAGCAACAACAACAGCTACACCAGCACTTCCAAGAAGGAATACCGCGTCGCTCGCTAATCAAAAGCAAATCAAAAACGAGGCCAATCACGACCTCGTTTTTCTTTTATATATAAGGAAAGGGTTATAAGCCTTTCTTCTCAAACATCTTGATGACGGTTGGAGGGACAAGGGAAGAGACATCCACCCCGCCTTTTCTTAATTCAAGGACGGAGCTAGAGGAGACGAAGTTCTCTTCTTTCCTGGCCATGAAGAAGACCATATCGATATCAGGTGCAGCGAATTCGTTCGCGGCAGCAAGCTGGAACTCATATTCGAAATCGGAGACGGCACGTAAGCCTCTGATGATCGATGGGGCGCCGACCTTCTTGCAATAGTCGACGGTGAGGCCATCGTAATAATCAACGATGACATTAGGGAGATCTTTGACGGATTCCTTCATCATCTCGAGTCTCTCTTCGATCGTGAAAGCGCCGCTCTTCTTTGGGTTGACGGCTAAAAGGAGATAAACCTGGTCAAAGATTTTCAAAGACCTTCTGAGAACCTCCAAGTGACCATTGGTGATTGGGTCGAATGAACCAGCGTATACGGCTTTTCTCATAATTACCTCCAAAGGATCATTACCTTGGTCCTTCCATAATGATACTCCCTAAAGCGAGAGAATAGTTCTTTTGGTGCCTCGACTTCGCCTTCATACTCAAGGACCACTACCCCGTTTTCGGTGAGTCTATCCTTCTCGATGAGGAAGCGAGGAACATCTTTATAAACGTCTTTCATCGCGTATGGCGGATCAAGGAAGACGATGTCATATTTGTCGTTAAAATTATTTAAAACCCCTGCAAAATCGCTATGGATTACCTTTGCGTTCGTTTCTTTGAGGGTGGCGAGATTCTTCTTGATGACCTCGACTGAGGTACCATCCAAATCACAGAAATAGCAGAACTTCGCACCCCTAGAAAGCGCCTCGATTCCAAGGGCTCCGGAGCCAGCGAAAAGATCAAGGCAAACCGAGCCAGGAAGGTCCATGCTCAAAGCGTTCATCATCCCTGTGCGGACGACGGATTTGCTTGGGACCTCAAGATGAGGCGGAACCTCTAGGTTCCTGGTCCTATATTTGCCACTGACGACTTTGATCATTTTGCTTCGCTCGAAAGGGTCTTCTTCCTATAAGGTCCGAAGATGATGTCATCGATCTCCATGTAGAGGTCTCTGACCTTGACGAAGGCTTCGGTGTATTCCTTCGCAAGAGGATAGGAATCCATTTCCGCTTTCGCTTCATGGAGGGCTTTAGCGACCTTCATGGCCTCTTCGCTATTCTTGTCCTTGTAGGAAAGGATGGAACTATATTCCCTCTCAAGGTCATCCTTCTTTTTGACGAGTTCCAAAAGGGAAGGATCCTCATAGAGTTTCTTCTCTAATTCGTTGAGTCTGATGACCCTCTCATCCTGCTCGATGGCACTCTTGAGACCGTCTAATGACTTGCTTAAGGAAATGTTCATATGCTTATTTTAAGCATTTTTCCGCTTTCATGATACAATATCCACATGCTTAAAATCGTTAAGGACACCGCCAAGAGCTTACATAGCAGATGCACTCCCGTCGAAGACCCAAGATCCAAAGAGATCAAAGCCACCCTCGACGAGATGACGCAATACCTCAAAGACTCCCAAGACCCAGCCTTCCGCGAGAAGAACCCACAGGTCCGCGAAGGAGTCGGTTTAGCTGCGCCTCAGATCGGTATCAATAAGCGTATGCTCGTCATCTATTACCCATCCGGGGAAGAAGATGGCTCCTATATCCAGTATCAGCTCGTTAACCCAGTCATCGTTTCCCAATCGATCAGACAGTGCTACCTCGTCAATGGCGAAGGGTGCCTTAGCGTCGATGGCGAACACCCAGGCTATGCCTATAGAGCGAACAAGGTCACCGTCAAGGCTTACGACGCCCTCAAAGGCGAAGACATCCAGATCGTTGCCTTCGGTTTTGACGCGATCGTTCTCCAACACGAAATCGACCACTTGAATGGCATCCTCTTCTACGACCGCATCGACAAGAAGAACCCATTCAAAGAAATCCCAGACGCAGTCGCTATTTAATCTTTGATTATATTGCCCAATCTTCATTTAGAAGATACAATTGGGTCATTATGAAAAACAAAAGATTTGCAATCATTGCACTGATGCCTTTGCTTTTCTCATGCTCCGGTCCTTTAGCTACGGCCGGCCACGTGATTGAAATGAACGCATCGGGCGATGAGGACTTTAATGTCCTTCAGTTCACAGACATCCACTGGAACTACTCCACCAACATCAAAGAAGCTTCCGCTTTCTTAACGAACACCGTGAACGTAGCCAAAGCTAGAGCCGGCCACATTGATCTCATTGAGATCACCGGTGACTCCCTTTTGATTGCCAACAAGAAGATCGCGACCACCCTTTATGACCTCGTCGAAAGCTGGGGCATCCCGTGGGCCTTTACCTTTGGTAACCACGACTATGAAGGCGAGTGGAGCGAGGCTTGGATGAATAACTTTGTCTCATCCTCAAAGTATGAGCACGCCCTCTTACCTGAGGCCGTTAACAAGGAAGACGATGTTGATGGCTTTAGCAACTACGTTATCAACGTCAAACGAGGCGATAAGGTTGAATGGCAAATCTACAATATCGATACTCACAACCTCGTCGAGGAATTTGGTTCATACGATTACGATTTCATCCATGAAAATCAGGTTAAGTGGTATGAGGAAGAGGCTCAATTAGCCAAACAGAACAATGGCGGTACCTCAGTTCCGTCCATCGCTTTCTTCCATATCCCACCAACCGACATCTATGATTTCGAGAAGGATGGCACCTTAGTGGGCGGCATCAAAGATGAAAAGTTCTGCCCAGGCGAGCATGCCTCCGAATTCGTCAAAGTCGCGAAAGAGAACAACTGCAGAGGCATGTTCTTCGGTCACGACCACTCAAACGACATCGTTTGGAAGAAAGACAACGTTGTCTTTGGCTATGGCGTCAAAGCCAACACCGAGCTCTATAGCACCGAGAAGGATGGCATCGACATCACCGGTTGCGCTATCGTTTCGCTCCACAAGGATAGCGACAAGTTCGATTTAGAGCACCTCATCATCGATTACGATACCAAACAAGTTTCTGAAACCCTTACCTGGAAGGAGATCAATCTATGAGCAAGAAAACCCTTATCGCGTTCTTAGTTGAGATCGCCCTTTATATCATCGCTGGCCTTGCCTTCTATCAAGGCTTCCACTACTTCATGGCGGACGTCGATGGCTTTAAACACATCCTCAAAGTCGGCCCAATGTTCTTAAGCTGCTTCATGCTTACCTATCTCCTCTTCGCTTACTACTACCTCACCCATCAGCCAAACGAAGAGAAGAGAGCCAAGACCCTTAGGTTCAATGGCTTCGGATTCATCGTTCTCGGAGGACTCCTTCTTGTCCTCATCATCGTCAACATCGCCCTTGGCAATTATGAGTTCGGATATAACTCCCTCATCTTCCCTGTCGACCTCATTCTCATCGATGTCGTCATGGTTGCTCTTGGTGTCTTTATCACCCTCAAAAAAGCCTGGGTTTTGGAAAAAATACCTGTGATTTGCAGGGAATATTCAAAACCAAAGTGGGTTGTTATCGTTGGTAGAATCCTTGGCTTTATCTATGTTTGGGTCGCTGAGTATTTCCTTGCTGCCCTTCTTATGGCGCCTACCTATA
This sequence comes from Bacilli bacterium, assembly GCA_017540455.1. Taxonomy (GTDB): domain Bacteria; phylum Bacillota_I; class Bacilli_A; order RFN20; family CAG-826; genus UBA4951. The sequence goes on from JAFYAZ010000030.1 coordinate 4,586, forward strand.
TCGATGTCACCACCTCAACATTCGGACACACCGTTCCACTCTATGTTTTGATGGTCTTCATGTCCCTCATTCTCTTCTGGCACGAGTTCTATCTTGCCTGGAACAAAGAGAAGGAGATGAAAAAGGAGATCGTCTTAGCCATCCGCATCATCGGACTTTGCTTCGCTACGACCATTGGCCTTGCCGTTCTCGTCATCGACCTTGCCATCGGACACACCTACTACCTCTCCCATAACCTTCAGTGCATCTTGCCAATCGACTACATGATCAGCAAGAACATCGGACCTAGACTTCTCACCCTCTGCCCGATGATTGCCCTCTGGTTTAACTTCATTGTCAGCACCACTTGCATAGCTAAATCCAACAAGCCAAAAGAGACGGAACCGCTTTCATAAACACTCTTTGTTTTCTTTAGAAAAAAAGGTGCTATAGTTTAGTTGACCTGACGAGCACATATTTCTTGTGGCTTTAAGAGGTTTATTTAATGCCGATTTTTAATTCACCAGTGAACATCTTCGCCTTAGGCGGTTTAGGAGAAGTAGGAAAGAACACCTACTGCTTTGAGACTGAGCGCTCAATCATTTTGGTTGACGCAGGCGTCCGTTTCCCTGAGTCGAATCTCCCAGGCGTTGACTATGTCATCCCTGACTACACCTACTTAAGGAACAACAGAAACAAAATCAAAGCCCTTTTCATCACCCACGGTCACGAAGACCATATCGGTGGTATTCCTTTCCTCATCAGGAGCGTCTATATCCCTGTGATTTACGCCCCAAGGCTCGCTGCTGCCTTAATCAGGCACAAGCTTGAGGACGCCCGTATCCGCGAAGAAGTCAAGATCGTCGAGTACGACAGCGACACCGTCGTCCCAATCGGCGAAGACTTCAAAGTCTCTTTCTTCAGAGTCACCCACTCCATCCCAGATAGTTATGGCATCTGCATCGATACCAAACAGGGAAGAATCATTGAGTCTGGCGACTTCAAAGTCGACCTCACCCCTGTCGGACCTCAATTCGAGATCGCCAAATTAGCCAAACTCGGACAAGAAGGCGTCGATCTTCTTATGGCCGATTCCACGAACGCCGAAATCGAAGGATACACTCCTTCCGAGAAAAACGTCCGCTCTGGCGTTGAGGAAGTCTTCGATCAGGCTAATGCCCGTATCATCGTCTCGACCTTCTCTAGCAACATCAACCGTATCCAGCAAGTCGTCGAAGCGGCTGTAAGCCATGGCAGAAAGATCTGCATCCTTGGCAGATCCATGGAAAACACCATGACCATCGCCCGCAAGTACGGCTATATCAAAGTACCTGATTCATCAATCATCTCTGATGACATGGTCCGTTCCTACAAATCCAACGAAATCTGCATCATTTGCACAGGTTCCCAAGGCGAATCCATGGCGGCTTTGTCGAGGATTTCACGTGGAGAACATAAGAATATCCGCATCATCCCAGGTGACACAATCGTCTTCTCAAGCAACGCTATTCCAGGAAACGGCGCTCTCGTCGATCGACTCGTCAATGACCTTGTCAAGCAAGGCGCTGACGTCAAACAGAATAGCCTCGCCTTCTCTCTCCATAGCTCTGGCCACCCATCCCGCCAGGAACTCCGCCTTATGCAGCGTCTCGTGAGCCCTAAGTACTTCATGCCAGTGCATGGCGAATACCGTATGCTCAAACTCCATGGCGACATCGCTATCGATATGGGTCTTGAGAAAGACCACGTCTTCATTTGCGACAATGGCGATATGCTCACCCTCGAGAACCATAAGGTCACTAGAGGCGGCCATGCCCAAGCTGAAGCCGTCTATATCGATGGCAATGACATCGACGGTCTTTCCACAAACGTCATGCGCGATAGAGCCACCCTCAAGAGCGATGGCATGATCGCCGTTTTGGTGTCCATCGATTCCAAAAAGAACCAATTGCTCTCTTCGCCAATCGTCTACGCTCGCGGCTTCTTTGAAGGAGGCAGCGACGCCCACATCATCAGACACGCTCAGATGGCAGCCGAAGAATCCCTTAAGAACATCATGACCAAGAAGGTCACCTTCAACGAGATCAAGACCTCCCTTAAGAATTCCGTCTCCCACTACATCTACCGTAAGACTGAGCGTAGCCCAATGATCATCCCGCTCATCATGAGCTTAAACGACAACAACTAAGATGCTCATACTTGCAAGCGCATCACCTCGAAGACGCGAGCTTTTAAGAAAACTCGTGCCTTCTTTTATTGCTATCGTCCCTTTTGTAGACGAAAGAGCGATGGATGGCGTCAGAAAACCTAAAGACCTTAGCACCGAAGAGGCGCGCCTCAAAGCCTATGAAGTCTTCTCCATGAACCCAGATGATGAGGTTCTTGGATGCGACACCATCGTCATCTGCGATGGCGAGGTTTTAGGCAAGCCTAAAGACAAAGAAGATGCCTTCAGGATGCTTAGAAAACAAAGCGGCAAATCCACGAAGGTCTTATCCTCCTACACCTACATCTCTAAAGAAAGAGAGATAACTCGTACCGTAACCTCTAAAGTCGTCTTCAATGAGCTTAGCGACGAAGACATCAATGCCTATATCGAAAAATTCCAGCCTTTCGACAAAGCTGGAAGTTACGGCATTCAGGATGACTTCCCTCTCATCAAGAAGATCGAGGGTTCCTATTACAACGTGATGGGATTGCCCGTTGAGGATTTAGAAGAACACGTCTTTAAGCGCTAAAGATCTTCTCGTAGACCTCTTCGGCGTTATCTTTGACAACCAAAGTTAACTTGTCGCTCTTCTCAATGAAGCCAGTCACACCGGCTTCTTTTATTTTCTCTTTGTTGATCTTGGAATAGTCCTTCAAGTGGACGATGATCCTTGATCCTTCATGAGAGGAATCGATGTAATTATCCTCTCCTCCAAGAGCCTCAAAATATTCGGATTTTGAAGCGATAGGAAGAGATTTCACAGGCTTTTTGCTGAAGATTTTGATTAAAACGAAGATGAGAACGCCAAGGATGATGACGCCAAGGCCGATGAGAAGGCCGATAAGTAATGGATTAGGTGTGGGCATAGGTGGATTATAGCACAACGCGAGCGTGCTAAAATATATCTCCAGCAAACAAAATAACACTTCAAGCCATTAATAAAGTACAAGGAGGAAACCTTATGAAACAGAAAATCCTTTATGCACTTGTCATGTCGGCTGGACTGCTTCTTTCTTCATGCGGTGACCTTCAGGGCAGCTCTCAGGCGTCTTTGATGCCAGAAACAAGCGTTCCTGCCACCGACCGTTCTTCAATCGAGACCCCAACCTCTGACAGCGTGGACGAAACCATTGAGAGAAAGATCATCCTTAGGGATAATGCCACGACCTTCACTGGCTCAGGCATCTCCGTCCAAGACAACACAGTCATCATTTATAAACCTGGAACCTATAACGTCTCAGGAACCCTTTCAAACGGTTCTATCTACGTTACCGACGACTCCGATCAAGAAGTCGAGCTCATCCTTAATGGCGTCTCCATCACCCAAAGCGGGAACAACACCCTCGCCCCGATTTATAGCGCCAGAAAAACCAAACTTAAGATCAAGAAATACAAAGGCACCACTTCCACGATCACCGATAACCGTGTCGCGATTGCTGACGATGCCGATGACAGTGCGGCCATCTTCTCGAATAAGAAGCTCAGCATTGTCGGCGCAGGCACTCTTAACGTCATCGCCAATCTCAAGAATGGCGTAGCCTCTGACACCAAGATCGAAGCGAAAAACGGAACCCTTTCAATCAAAGCCAAAAACAAAGGCATGAAAGCCGATAAATCAATTGTCCTTGGCCATGCCGAAGACGAAGGCATCATCTCCATCGAAGCCACCAATAACGACGGCATCAATGTCGAGAAGAAAGATGGTGACACCTTCGAAGAAGGCGACGTCAAAGGCGTTCAGTTCAACAAAGGAACCTACACCATTGTCTCTAAAGACAAAGGCGTCAAATCCGGTTATGACGTCGAGATCGTCGATGGCAGTTTGAACATCACTTCCACTAGCGATGATGGTATCAACGCTGAAAATGACATTTACGTCAAAGGCGGAACCACCACAATCAGCGCAGGAGACGATGGCATCCACGCCGACAACAAACTCGTAGTCTCTGGCGGAAGCACAACCGTCACCAAATCATTTGAAGGCTTGGAGGCCCTCGACCTTGAGATCTCTGGCGGAACCAATAGCGTCATCGCTAGCGACGATGGCCTTAATGCTGGAGGCGGAAACGATTCCTCTAGCCCAGAAACCCCTTGGGGTCCTCGTGGTGGCGAATCATCCACAGCATCGTCCGCTGTACTTACCATCTCTGGCGGCATGAACTACATCCAATCCACAGGTGATGGAATTGACTCAAACGGAAACCTCTATGTCACTGGCGGAACTACCGTCGTCAATCAGTCCGGAAACGGAAACGGCCCTCTCGACTATGGCGAAAGAGGCGAATTCAAACAGTCTGGCGGCACCTTGGTCGCTTACGGCTCAAATGATATGCTCGTCACATCAAGCGGCACCCAGTATTCGTTCCTTGGCTCATACACCTCTGGCGTGAGCACTGCCAACTACTTTGCTATTGCAAACGGCGGCTACACCTGGCTCATCAAACCACAGACCACCACCGCTTATTCGCTTTATATCTCTAGCAGCGACTTCGTAGCGGGCTCTGTCGTCTTCTCTTACGTCACTAACGCTACTGCGACAGGCGAGCTTCTCAGAGGCTTATACAAAATGTCTGGTTCTGTTTCTGGAACTCAGATCTCTGGAGGAACCTGGAGCTCAACCACCATCAACATCGGCACCGCTAGCGGAGGCCACGGAGGCGGCCCTGGTGGCGGAGGCGGAGGCCCACAAAGACCATAAACTAAAAGGTCAGCAATCGCTGGCCTTTCTTTTTGCTATAATTGTCCCATGAGTGACATCGTCGAAATCGAAGCCAAAGCCTTAGTAAGCAAAGAAGACTATGAGAAATTGGTCTCTCTTTTTAAAGAGAACCGCTCATACGTTCAGATTAACTATTACATCGATACCAAAGACTCCGACGTCAGGAAGAAAGGTCTTTCCCTTCGCGTCCGTTTCAAAGACATGAAGTTTGAGATGACCGTCAAGGTTCCTAGGACCGAAGGTCATATTGAGAAGAACGTCTATATCACCGACGAGGAATTCGAAGGAATCAATGGTCAAACCTCCTTCCCTGATAACGAGATCAAAAAGTATCTCGAAGAAGCGGGTATCGATACCTCAAAGCTCTTCATCAAGACCGTTCTTTCAACAAGAAGAATCGATACCGAATATGAAGGCGGAGAACTTGCCATAGACATGAATAACTACTCTGGCATAACCGACTATGAGGTTGAGCTAGAGCACAAGGATATGGCCACCGCGACAAAATATCTGAAACAGCTATTCGATGATAATGGCATTCCGTTTGAGCTAAACAAAAGAAACAAGATCAGACGGGCTTTAGAGGCCATTGGAGAATAAAAAAAGCGCCAAATTGCTGGCGCTTTTTAATTTTTGAAGTACTGCTCTTCGTCGATGAGGCACTGCTCTTCGCCAGGTTTGATTGGCTTACGGTCAGTACCGACTGGACAGGTTGGGAACTTCGGACACCACTCTCCGCAAAGGAGGTCGGCGTATCTTCTGGCTCTTGGGATGAAGGTGCGAATCTCTTCTTCGTTATATCCAACTTGGACTCTCTTGTCGTCGACGATGATTGGACGGCGGAGAACGGAAGGATTGTTTTTGATGAAGGTGATGAGCTCGGAGACTTTCATCTCATCGAAGTTGATGTTCTGTTCCTGAACAATCTTACTTCTTGGGGAGATGATCTCATCGGTTCCGTCGATGCACTTCGTGATGATGTCACGAATCTCAGCTTCATTGAGGGAACCGCTGAAGATATCTTTGCTGGTATATGGGATCTTTTGATCATCGAACCACTTCTTTACTTTGCGGCAGGATGAGCATGATGGTGAGTAATAAATCTTAATCATACGAGCGTATTGTATTCCTTTTACAAGCCTCTCGCATTAACTTTGTTAATATTTACTTCCTCTCGTTTCTCTTCTAGAATGAGCGGGAGGTATCTTATGACGCGTATTTTATCTGGAATCAAACCTACTGGAAAACTCACTTTAGGCAACTATATCGGCGCACTCCGCCACTTCAAAGACTTCCAAGAGTCTGGAGAGGTCTTCATTTTCATCGCTGACCTTCATGCTTTGACGATGCCAATCGATCCAAATGAGCTTAGGGAGAACAGCCGTGACCTTGCCGCTTTCTATCTCGCTAGCGGACTCGACCCAAAGAAATGCACCATCTTCCTTCAGTCGACCGTTTCCGCGCACGCTGAACTTAACGCCATCCTTCAGAACTATCTCTACATGGGCGAGCTTAGACGCATGACCCAGTTCAAAGACAAGTGCTCGAAGATGAATGACAGCGAAATCGGACTTGGCATTTTCGCTTATCCAGTCCTTATGGCCGCTGACATTCTCCTTTATGATGCCAATATCGTCCCAGTCGGCGAAGACCAGACCCAACACGTCGAGATCTGCCGTGACCTCGTCAAGAGATTCAACCACCGCTATGGCGACATTCTTGTCATGCCACGCGCCCAGGTTACCAAAGTCGGCGCCCGCATCATGTCACTCAGTGACCCAACCAAGAAGATGTCCAAGAGCGATCCTAAAGGCGACATCTTCCTCAAAGACGACGAGAAGACCATGCGCAAGAAGATCATGTCCGCCGTCACCGATATGGTTGGCAAGGTCAACTATGACCCAGAGAACCAGCCAGGCGTCTCTAACTTACTTACCATCTATGCCGCATTAAGCGACATCACCCCACAAGAAGCGGCCGAGAAGTTCAAAGATTCTGGCTATGGCGATTTCAAGAGAGCCGTTGCCGATAAAGTCATCGAAGAACTCGCTCCATTCAAAGCCCGCTACGAAGAAATCATTGCCTCAAAGTCTTATGTCGAGATTCTTAACGAAGGCGCTAAGAAAGCCGAAGCCGTTGCTAAGAAGACTTTGAAGCGTGTCCAGAATGCCGTTGGCCTTCTCTCCCTTGATGACTAAGAAACTTATCTTCATCGATTTAGACGGAACGTTATTGAACGATTCTTTTGAGTTGTCTCCATACACCGTCAAGGTCCTCAAAGAAGTTTCGAAGAAAGGACATAAGATCGTCTTAGCCTCAGGCCGCCCTCCGAGAGCCATCCTCCCCTATTATGAGCAGCTAGGGTTAGACACTCCTTTCATCGCCTATAACGGCACCTATGTAATCGATCCAAACGACGAATCGTTCCCTGCTCTCAAAGAGGCTTTTCCTTTGGAAGACGTGAAAGACATCCTTTCGAAGATTGATTTCCCTCTTCTCAATTTGGCCTTCGAAGACGACGAGAAGATCTTCATGGATAAGCTTGACCCATTCCTCATTGGCTATTTCCCAAAGATGGGAGAAGAAATCAAAACGGGCAAAGCGGAAGAGCATCTCACGAAAGATGTGTTCGCTTTGATTTTCGAGACTGAAAATATTCATTACGAGAAACTCAAGAGACTCATCGAGAGCCATGTTCCAATTGGTTGCCGTCATTGGAGCACATCAAAGCACTGCGAGGCTTATTACGCGCATTACGACAAAGGCAACGCGGCCGAATACATTGCCAAGCATTATGGCGTGAGACAAGATGACATCATTGCTTTCGGCGATAGTGACAGCGACTACAAAATGCTCGCTTTTGCAGGAACAAAATTTCACGTTTTCCCCTGCAAATCCTTCCTCCTTTCCGAAAATGTGCCAGCATTAGAAAAAGGCAACAACGATGACGCTGTTGCCCATAAGTTAGAAGAATTGCTTCTTAATTAGGCCTTGACCCCAAGGCTTTCAAGCAAGGTTGCGATGAGGTGTTCGGTCCTCTCTTTTAAGCCATTTCCGTCCTTCTGGAAGACTTCGACATAGAATTTGCACTTTGGCTCGGTTCCGCTTGGTCTGATAGCGATCCAGGAAGTATCTTCGAAGATGAGGCGGACGACTTCTGATTTGTCGTAGTCGAGTTTGGTCTTCTCGCCAGTTCTGAGGTCCTGCTTTTCGAGTTTGACATAGTCCTCGATGACGACGACTTTCATTCCATCGACGACATGTGGGAGAGAGTTGTGAGCTTTCTCCATGATCTTCGCCATTTCGGAAGCGCCGCTAGAGCCGAAGAAGGAAACGCTCTTGGTGATGGTCATATGGTAGCCATACTTCTTCTCAAGGTTCTCATAAGCGACATCAAGCGGGATGCCCTGGAGATAATAATGGAGGGCCATTTCGCTATAGAGAAGGATGGCTTGGATGCCGTCTTTGTCTCTGACAAATGGTTCAACGATACAGCCATAGGATTCTTCGTATCCGAATTCGCAGTATGGGCCATATCCTTTCTTCTCATAATAATCGATTCTGTTGCCGATATATTTGAAGCCGGTGAGGAAGCTTTCGTTCTTTAAGCCATAGGCTTTGGCAATCTTTCTGCCTAAGTCAGAGGTGACGATTGTGTCATACATGACGCCATCTTTGTGGAGCTTGCCCTGCTTCTGTCTCTCAGAGAAGATGTATTCCATGAGAAGCGCGGCACTCTGGTTGCCGGTAAGTCTTTCATAGGTGCCTTTGCTGGAGAGATAGCTAAGGCCGCATCTATCGCCATCTGGGTCGGTCATGACGGTTAACTGAGCACCGATCTCTTTGGCGAGCTTGATGGACTCGGTGAAGGCTTCCGCGTTCTCTGGGTTTGGGGATTCAGTTCCACCGAAAGCAGGATCGTGGATGCACTGCTTCTCCACTGGATAGATTTCATATCCGCAGTCCTTGAAGATGCGCATAGCGTTCTCGTATGAAGCGCCGTGCTGTGGGGAATAGACGATCTTGAAGCCTTGTTTTGGAAGGTCTGGGTTGACTTGGGTGCCTTTGACGAGCTCGACATATTCGTCATCGATCTCTTTGCCAAGGATGATGGTCTTGGCTGGTTTGTCGGCCTTTGGAGCCTCAACGGTTAATTCATCAGGAAGGGAAGCGAGGATCTCAAGCATTCTGGCGATCTTGGTTGGGACAAGCTGGCAGCCGGTCTCATCGTAGACTTTATAGCCGTTATATTCCTTTGGGTTATGGGAAGCGGTGATCATGATACCACCCGCGGCTTTCGTCTTACGGACGGCAAAGGAAAGTTCTGGGACTGGGCGAAGGGCATCGAAGATATAGGCTTTAATGCCCATTTCGTTGAGGATTTTCGCAGAGAGAAGGGTGAACTCGCGGGATTTGAAACGGTTGTCGTGGGAAATGACGATGCCCATTTCTTTCGAGCCAGGAATCTTCTCGAGAAGATACATACCGAAGGCAACCGTGGCTTTCTTGACGGTGAAGTCATTCATCTTGTTGGTGCCTGGACCAATGAAGCCGCGCATGCCGGCGGTTCCGAATTCGACGTCTTTGAAGAAGGCGGCATCCTTTTCCTCTGGGGTCAAAGCAAGAAGAGCTTTCTTGTCTTCTTCGCTGACCTTTGGAGAGGCCATCCATCTTTCGTAGTTCTGTTTCACTAAATCAGCCATGGTTATTCCTCCTGATTCTATTCATAGAATATTTTAGGGCTTTCAAAGAATATTTGGACAATATGTGCTTCTTCATCGCTAAGTTTTGACTCAAACTCCTTACCTGCTAGGTAATCTAGAGGCGGCAAAGGATGCTTGAAGCTCATCTTGTAAGCGTGAAGGAACTGGTTGGACCAGCCATATTTCTGTTTGACGTAGCGGTTGGTTGTGAAGTCGCCGTATTTGCCATCTCCCATGATTGGATGGCCGATCGAAGCGAGGTGAGCGCGGATCTGGTGGGTTCTTCCCGTGAGAAGTTCCACTTCAACGAGGGAGAAGCCCATGACGGTCTTAAAGGTTTTGTATTTGGTTATTGCGGTCTTGCCGCCTTTCTCAAGAGAGCAAACGGTTACGAGACCGGTACTCGAATCTTTCTTAAGAGGTTTGTTGATGATGCCTTCCTTATCGGTTGTACCCACCACTATCGCGAGATACTTCTTCTCAATGTCATCTCTTTCTTTGAAAAGACGGGTGAGCTCGCTTAAGGCTTCGTTGGTTTTGCCAAAGACGACTAAGCCAGCGGTATTCCTATCAAGCCTATGGGCTGGAGAGGGGACAAAGGAATGGTTTGCAGGATCGAACTCGCCTTTGTAATAAAGATAATCGAGAACCTTTCTAGCTAAGGTATTGCGGTTCTCTTTCTCATCTCCGATGACAAGAAGTCCTGAAGGTTTGTCTACGACAAGGATGTTCTCATCCTCGTAGACGATTGGATACTCAAGAGGGGCTTTGATGGCTTCCCTTGGTTTTTGGAATTCCTCTAACTGGACTTCGGTGATGTAGATACGAAGGGTGTCGCCTTCCATAAGGACATGGTCCTTCTTGATCCAATGGCCATTGACCTTGATATCTTTCTTCCTGAAGGTTTTGTATATCAAAGAAAGCGGGGCATTCTCTAAGAGTCTACGAACGTACTTCTCCGCCTTCTGATTTGAGTTTGCTTTATCGATAATCTTTTCAATCATGTTTGATTAACAAACATTTTAGCACAAAAACGCGCGTCATTGATTAGCGTAAACCTCATATCTTCTCTTTGTTTCATCGCATTGTTGAAAAATCAAGGTCACTAACCTATAATTCCCCTTGCGCGACAAACTACATAGTTGCGTCATGGAGGAATACCCAAGTGGTCGAAGGGGCGGGCTTGGAAAGCTCGTAGGCGGGTAACACTGCGCTAGGGTTCAAATCCCTATTCCTCCGCCAACTCAACAAATCGTTCCAAGAAATTGGAACTTTTTTTATTCTTCTTTTATCTCTTTTGGCTCTTTTTTGTTCGAAATGATATTCAAAAGAGACTTGATGCCGATTGCCGTGAAAGTGACGCAGAGGATGAAAGGCGATCCAATTGGGGAAGCCCACCACACCCATACTGCAGAACCAATGCCGATGAGCCACTTAGCCGCATCAGTTGTCCAACCGCAGATAAGCGCAGCTAGATAGAAGCCCCAAACCGAGGCCGACCAAAGAAGGAAAGAGACGACGATGCAGATCGCGCTTCTCCAATCCCTGACGTTATAGAAAAGCCAAACGAAAGGAAAAGCGATGAGGTACCACACCCACTTCCAGAACCTTTTGAACTTGTTAGGCTCCTCGCGGATATGATCTTTCCAGGCTTTTTGCTTCTGGTTATATTCTTCTTCTAACTTTTTGACGTACTCGCTTTTCTTCATGTTTCCCCAAAATGATACTACAAATAATGAAAAAAGCCTCGCAAAACGAGGCTGTTTTTGTTAACCGGCTGATTTATCTGCCTTCTTTTTGGAACTCGGCAAGAGCATAGAAGACGGTCTTCAAAGCGTCCACGTCATATCTGAAGCAGATCTTATCAAGACGCTCCTTGGAATCTTCTCCTAGGTCCTTAAGAGCCTTGTTCCTGAGCTCTTTGAGACCGGCGTTGGTGACCATGCAGACATTCTTGTCGCCGTTCTCGCTCTTGGTCGTGGCTTTGCCTTCCTTCTTTGACCTAGCGAGGAAGTCCTCATAGCTGAGAGGGAGATATTTGAAGATCTTGTACGAGGTGACGAGCCATCTGTTGTGCTCAAGCTGTGCGAGTCTAGTGACTGGCGAACCTTGCGGGAGATCTGGATAGGTAACGCCGCTAATCTGTTTGGCGATATCATCATAAAACTCCTTTGGAGAAGTCGCTTTGCCATCAAGTCTTTCAACGAGATAATCCTGGGTAAGGTTATAGCCGAAGAGATTGAGTTTGGTCTTAAGAGAATAGACGGTATCGGTGTTTGCGGTGATTGTCTCTTTGTCGCCGAGATAGAAATCAGCGGTCGCGCTGTCCTTATTTCCATAGTAAGAGATCATCGCGGCAAGGCCGAGCTTATTAATCATGAAGTGATGCTTGCTGAGATAGCTCGACATCAAGGAGTTCTGGCCATAGACGACGATTGGGACAGAGATGTGATCCTCGAAGAGAATGCCGGAATTGATTTCTTCCTGGGCGAAGACGAACTCGTTGAATTCTTTGTCTTCGAAGTTCTTCGAGATTCTGTCATCAGCGATTCTGACAAAGATGACAGTCTTCTTTAGCTTCTCTTCGCCGAAGTACTTGATAAGGGTGTTCCTGAGGGTGATCGCCATCTTCACATCCGTATTCGTATCAGCGAAGGAAACAAGGAACATTTCGAAGCCTTTTTCTGAAAATCTATTGGATTTGCTGTCGTTTTTGATGTTTTCGAAGTATCTATTGAGCTCTTCTTCGGAGGTAAGGTCTTTGCCATCGAGCTCACCCATGATGTTGTAGAAAAGAGGCTTGTTGGCTTCTCCGCCTTCTTCCGTGTAGTGGTTCGTATAAAGGCTCACCAAAGACTCGGAGAATTGATCGAGGACATGGTAATTGACCTTGTTCGTATTGTCGGTCCACAGCTGGTAAGCGGCCTTCATTTTTTCAAAGATGGAACGGTTTGCTTTGCCAAAGCCAAGGAAGGTAACGTTGAGGGATTTGTTGTCCTCATCATCTTTGATGGATTTAAGGTCAACAAAGTTGGAGAGCTGGTTATTGAGCAAGAACTCGGAAGAGATCATGTCGTAGAGAGACAAGGTGCTGATGATATGGCCGGTCTTCTTAGAGAAGCCGTTAGCCTTATCGATGTCGCTATTCTGATAGGTAAGGAAGACCTTGAAGGTCTCGAAGATCGATCTCTCTTGCTCGCTAAGAGCCTTACCCGATTTGAGTTTCTCGTAGATTTTCTGGAATCTCTTGTTTTTGTTCAAAGCGGCTAAGAAATGACCGCCGAACTCAACGGAGACATCATCATTTGAGAAAAGGCCATAGACGAAAACCTTTCTCTTCTTGAAGCAATATGGGATATGCCAGAACTTCTTGTCGAAGTGACGGAGCAAGAAAGAGGCTAAGCCAGCGCTGAAATTCTCAGTTCTGACATCAAGCCCCATGAGGGTGAGCATATCTTTGTATTCGGTGCCTTCCTGTGTCTTCTGGGAGGAAGCGGTAACGAACATGGTGACGACTTTGTTTTTCTCGTCTTTCTTCGTCAGCTCAGCTGCCAACTTAGCGGCCATAGGCATGCCTGGATCTGAGAAGATGTAATAGATTTCGGTGCTTGGCTTAAGCTTTCTGAAGAAAGTGATCCATCTCTTCTTGAAGTTCTTGACGGTCAAAAGGATGACGGCCATCGAAGAGAGGGCTAAGGAAGCGATAGAAGAAACGACGTAGCCGATACCGAAGGCAAGCTTAACAGGATCGTTAGCGAAGAAGTATGCGCCGATAACGTTCTTGTCGAAGGCCACCACCATCATCTTCAAAGTGTCGAATACCGAGGTGACTGCTAAGACAAGTGGATTGCCTGCTGTCTCCGGAGGAACCGCTGGGAAGAAGTTCGCATAGAGGCTATAGCAGAAGCAAACTATGAAGCAGAGAACGGTATAGATGAGAAGGTTCCCTTTGTATTTGTATTTGAACGCGTAAAGAAGATACCTAAAGATCAGCCCAGTGAAAACAACACCGGAAAGGATTAAGAGAGCTATGACTAATTCTTTCATATGTTCATTATAAATGAATGGGCTCTCTGTAGTCTATGGGACGCCGAAAATAAAAACCCCCACAGGTTTTCGTGGGGGTTTTGCTGTTGATTTTGATTATTCAGCCTTTGGTTCTTCGGCTTTTGGAGCCTCTTCCTCAGCTGGTTTGGCTTCCACTGCTTTCGCTTCTTCTTTGGCAGCGATGGCAGCGGCTTCTTGCTCAGCGGTGACCTTCTCGGATTCGGAGATGATCTTAAGACGTTGGGCACGGCGGAGGGCTCTCTCATTGTCGGTATCGTTCTTGCGGGCGAAGCCGTTAAGAGCGATGGCGGCGATGAGGGCGGCCACTAAGACGAGAATGACACCGAACCATCTATAGGAAAGATGCATGGCGTTTTGGAAGGCTGCTTGCCCAGTCCAGTTGTCCTCTGGTTTGCCAGGATAGAAATCGGCGATGAAGCCAAGGACGATCATCACCAGACCGCCAAGAGCGAGAATTCCATCGAGTACGATGAAAACCTTTTCGCCTTTGGAAATCTTGTTCTTAGAAACATCTTCAATTTTGGTTGGAGTCATATCATTCATAATCGTAAACCTAGTTTATTTTGGGAGACCGGTCTTTGGGTCGAGTTCAACTGGCTCGCCCTGATCGGCTGGAGCAGCTTCAGCTGGTTGCTCAGCTTTGGCCTGCTGGGCTTTGGCAATTTCGACGAGTTCTCTGATGAGTGGGTCGTAGGTCTGCTTCCAGAGCGGTTCAACCTCACGGATGAAGCCATTGATGGAATCTTCGGTCTCTCTGATGACCTCTGGGAATCCTTTGCCAGTTGGGAGATCACGACGTCCAGTCATGTATTCGACAAGGGCGAAGACTTTGTCTTGGACACCCATGTATCTCTCGTCGGTAAGACGGTTGTTGGCACGGACGGTGTTGATGAGAGTGATGACCTCACTGATATCGTTGCCGATGAATTTGCTGGCTGGGCTTTCTTCGCCTTTCGCTTCGCGACGGGCGACGTTGTAGTCATTGAAGAGTCTGACAAGCTGGCCGACCATGGTGAGGTAGCAAACGCCTCTGTAGAGTCTTTCTTCGGCTAAGTCAGCGGCTTCGGCCTGGCTGACATCGATGCCTTTGCCTTTGGCGTCACGGATGATGCCAGAAACCATGGCTTCGATATTCTCGTGGATCGGGACGACGCCTTTGAAGATGGCGATGTGCTGAGCATGGTCAACACGGAGGCCGTCATCGGCCGCCTTGAGGATGGTGCTCTCATCACCGTAGACATCATCGTAGAAGTCACGGATCATCTTTTCGAGTTTTTGGCCATTCTCACCGGAAGCATTGATGATGCTCTTAAGTGGAGTTGGCTGCTCAACCTCAATAAGAACGCTTCTCTTTTTCTCTTTGAAAGCGTCGAGGTTGTAAGCTTCTTTGTTGAGTGTGTACTCAAGGGTGTCGCGAATCGCTACTTTGTAGTGTTCGAGTGTTGCGATTACTTGTGTTGGTTGATTCATGTGTAAATGCCTTCCTTTTAATCGTTTGTTTCAGCGGTAGTCTCCGCAGATGGGTAGACGTAATTCTCGATATCACTGAAACGCTTGATCACAAACGAAGCGTGTTGCTTAACGTCTTTGAGACTGTGATCCATGCAGAAGCTTCTTCCAGGGAATGCTTGGAACATAGAAATATCATTGCCAGAATCGCCGACGACTAAAACATTATCCACATTGATTTGATTATAATCAAGATAAAACGAAAGCCCCTCTCTCTTGGTGCAGCCTTGGGCTGTAATCTCAATAGCTTGCTCAGAGGCAACTATGTTGAGATCTGGGTACATAGGCTGAAGCTTCTTGGCCAGTTCGAAGGAGAATGGGATGCTCTTTTTACCGAAGCCTGGGAACATCAGGATCTTGTAGATCATGCCGCTTTCGAGTTCTTTTTCGAAGAGCTTGTCATCTTTGAAATATGGCTCACGGTATGTGCCTTCGAAGATGCGGTAGATCGAATAGCCCATCTTCACCCATTTGGCGATCTCTTTCCTCTGGCAGACCATATTATGGTCTTTGGTGAAGAGGAAGATGAGTTTCGCTTCGTGGTCGTTTTGAAGATCGGCGACGATTTTCCTCGCTTCTTCGTTTGGGATGCCTTTCTCAAAGATTCGCTTGCCACCGGAAACGACGAGCGAACCGTTGCAGGCGATGTAATCGAAAGGATGTCCGATTTTGGAGCCGACTTTTTCACCGAAATAGGCGTTTCTTCCGGTAACTAAAAGAATGCGTCCTCCATCACCGACAAAGCGGTGAATGAAAGCACGGTTCTCTTTGGTAACCATATGGGAGCGTTTCTTAGGATAGAAAAGGGTTCCATCCAAATCGGTTGCAATCAGCTTCACAGACTTCATGGTTGCATTATTCTAAACTAACCTTTTGTTAATAACAAAGGGAAATGCTTATTTTATGGCATCTACTGAGGTTTTCACCACTTTAAGGGCCTTGGAGAAGACCTCTAATGAGGTTTTCTTAGGGTCGTAAGCAGCTAAGAACTCGAATTCCTTTTGGTTACGGATGAAGAAGACGATCTCACATCTTTGGTAGGTGGAAATGAGTCCTTTGTACGAAGCGGCATAGTTCTTTTTGAATGAGGATTCGCTGAAAGGGATTCCTTCTGCTATTTGGCGATATCTCGCCCTTAGCATCGAGAGAAGCCTGCCGGTGAACATGTAATAGATCGTGATGCGGTAGCCACGACGATGGGCTTTCTGGAGATTAACCATATCCTCAGGCGCCGCAAGCGTGAGGATGGTTGAGAAAGACTCTCCACTGCTTAAACCCTCTTTGAAAGACATCAAAGGGAGGGAATGGATGAAGGCGTTCTTGTAACACTTAGCGAAAGTGGAACGACCACTGCCAGGCACCCCTGCTATGACGATTAATTGAGGTTGTTCTTCAATCATGTTTCGCCACCACTTTCACGACCTGGAGTTTGCTATTGAGATACTCTTTCGTGCCGTTTTTATATTCGTCAACCAAAAAGCCATTTTCGACATAAACGATAGGCGCACCTTTTGAGAAGTTTTTGTGCCTTGCTTTATCGATGCCATATGAGCCAGATTCCGCTGTGAGTTTGAAAAGGTACTTCTTGTATTTCATCGAGGAAGCTCCGCCGAGGTACTGGCTCTTGAGCACCCCATTCTTGCGGAAAACGAGATAGAAATACTCCTTACCTTTGATGATCTTTTTGGTCAGCGTTTTTCTCATACAACAATTATAATTCTTCTATTTGGTTAGGCAACTTCTTTTGTTTGTTACCTAATTTTTAAAAGACAAAAAGAAAAGAGCCCGATGGGCCCTTAACTTTTGTTGATTAGTCTTTTAACTTATTCTCAACCTGAATGACGCCATATCCGCCATCTAAACGCTTATAGGCAACGGAGATTTCGTTATCTTCTTCATCGAGGTAGACGAAGAAGGAATGTCCGAGCGCTTCCATTCTGGTGATAGCGTCATCTAAGGTCATTGGATCAAGGTAGATAGACTTGGTTCTGACAACCTCGTCTTTCTCATCGGCTTCCTCTTCAGCCTGGAAATTTTCAAAGGCGATTGAGCGTCCGAGAGAGATTCCGGATTTCTTTTTGCCAAAGCGAGTTTTGAGTCTTCTCATTTGGTCTTCTAACTTGTCAATGGCAGTATCGACAGAATCATAGAAGTCATTAGCACGGACCTCAGTTCTGAAGTCCATCTCTTTGGTGAAGATGGTGATTTCGACCTTGGCTCCAACTTTGTAGGTAACGACAACAGCACGGCAAAGGACGTTGTCTCCATCCACAAAGTACTTGTCCATTCTGCTGAGCTTTTTCTCGATGGCAGCACGAATAGAATCGGTGATTGTAGTGTTCTTTCCGACAATTTGGTATTTCATACCCTATGTACCTCCAGGATAAATATCCTTCTTTACCTATATTGTATTTAGAATCGCTAAAAAGATAAATACTTATGCTCCAGAGAAAGCCTCTCATCGTTGCTATTTCCAAAATGTAAATTTCAGGGCATTTTAAAACCCCTCAGTTTATCTAAGGGGCTTGGTATTTGTTCACTAAATGGGGGTTTATTTGGTGTGTTTAGCGAAGAATTCCTTAAGTTCCTGAACCTTATCGAGTTCTTCCCATGGGAGATTGAGCTCATCTCTACCAAAGGCACCATAAACGGTTGTATCAAGGTATTTGAACTTAGGTTTGTTGAGGGAGAACTTCTGAATGATCGCTCCAGGTCTTGCGTCAAAGAACTTCTTGATGGCTTCAAGAATGACTTCATCGGTGTAACGGCTGGTCTTGAAGGTTGAGATGTTGATGGAGACAGGCTCAGGGATGCCAATCGCATAGGCAAGTTGGACTTCCATTCTGTCAGCGGCTCCAGCGGCGACAAGGTTCTTGGCGATGTATCTGGCGTAATAGCAGGCGCTTCTATCAACCTTGCTTGGGTCTTTGCCAGAGAAAGCTCCGCCTCCGTGGTGGGCGCTTCCTCCATAAGTGTCGACGATGATCTTTCTGCCAGTAAGACCAGTGTCTCCAGCAGGGCCTCCGATGACGAATCTTCCGGTTGGGTTGATAAGGATATTGAAGTCATCATTGAGACCAAACTCTCTAGCGACTTCCTTCATGATCTTCTCGGAAACAAATTCACGGAAGGCTTTCATATCGGTCTCTGGGTCGTTCTGGATCGACATCAAAACGGTGTCGATGCGTGGATGGCCATGGTCGGTGTAATCGATGGTGACCTGTGACTTCATGTCTGGTCTAGCGTGGGCGAAGGATCCGTTTTTTCTAAGCTCACTGGCCTTCTTGACTAGCGCGTGCGCGATAGAAATAGGAAGAGGCATGTAGTTTTTGCTCTCGTTTGAGGCATAGCCGAACATCATTCCTTGGTCGCCAGCGCCCATTTCAAGAAGGGAGCCACGGGAGACGCCCATATTGATATCTGGAGACTGTTCTTGAACTTTTACTTCGATCTTGCAAGTGTCGCAGCCAATGCCTTTTTCCGCAGAAGTGTAACCGATATCGCGGAGGACTTTTCTCGCGATTTTTTCATAATCCGGATGGGTTTTGCTGGTGATTTCGCCTCCGATGAGGATGAATTCGGTGGTTGCGAAAACCTCACAGGCAACATGTGAATCTGGGTCGCCGGCGAGTGTGGCGTCAAGAATCGCGTCAGAAATCTGGTCGCAGACTTTGTCAGGATGTCCTTCGCTGACGGATTCGCTGGTGAATAATATCTTTTCCATAAATAACCTTTCGAGTAAAAAGCCTCCCACCAAGTGGAAGGCTCTATTCTGTCCGTTCCTCTAGCATCGCTCCAGGGGTGGGCCCCGGCTAAGGACGAGCACTTACCTCTATAGAGGAGTTGCTAGCGCTTTTTCGCAGTCCTTTATAAGCGCTTCTTGATACTAGCTTTTCGCTCGGACGATATTATATAGGAGTTATTTGAAATGTGTTAGTCCTATGATAAAAGGCCTCAGTTGTGAGGCCTTCTTTAATTATTCTTTGATGGATTTGAGCGCTTTGGCGAGTTGGTCTGGGCAAGAGGTTTCTCCCGTTCTGCTTCCGTGGCATTTGATGCCTTCGAGAAGGGTGATGACCTCATCGATCTTTCTTCCCTCGCATAGACGCGCAACGCCTTGCCTGTTGCCTTGGCAACCTCCGAGGGTTTCGACTTTGACGATCTTATCTCCCTCGACGGTGATTATCATCTCACGAGCGCAGACGTCCGTGGGCTGGTAATGGACGGTTTTCATTATTTGACGATGGTTCCGTAGATGGTTCCAGCGGCCCAAGCGGCATTGGCTTCATCGGTGTCGATGTGCATCGCAAGAGCGTACTTGTCGCTGACGCGGATGACGGTGTCGCCGAAGATGGTCTCACGGCCGGTTCCAGAGATGAGGACGCGGACGATTTCGCCATTCTTGACGCCGAACTTCTCGGCATCGGCTGGGGTCATATGGATGTGACGTTTGGCAACGATAAGGCCTTCTTTGAGCTCAACGGCTTTGCCGTTAAGTGGGTTGACGAGTTTGATTGGGGCGCTGCCGGCGATGTCTCCGCTCTCACGGACTGGAGCAGCGACCTTAAGGGTTCTGGCATCGGTTCCGCTCACTTCGACCTGGTTCTCTTTTCTCACTGGTCCAAGGATGGAAACGTTCTTGAGCATTGATTCTTTGCCGGTCTTTGGGTTGACTGGGCCGACGATATCAAGACGGGTGTTGCTGGCGAATTGGCCTGGCTGGGAAAGTGGGTTTCTGACCTCAAGTTCAGCGTGCTTTCCAGCAGCGATTTCCTCGTCGCTGAGCATAAGATAATCAAGGGTTTCCTGGGTAACGTGGATGTGCCTTGCGCTGGTTTCGACAATGAATTTTAATTCTTCCATTTTTTGTTTCTCCTCTTTTGGGCAACTAATTATAACTCTTGCGTAGCAAAGAAAAACAAAAAGCACTTCCTTTTTTGGATAAAACTGCCATACAATAGGCACGACAAAAAGGAGGTATCAACATGATCGAAGAAAAGAACGAAAACAAAGAAACCGAAGAGATCGAGAAGGTCGAACCGGAAAGCGAAGAAATAGAAACTCCGATCGATGAAGTTACTTCCGAGGAAATCACCCAGTCAAGATTCGGACCAGAAGACCTTGAGGCCGCGATCAAAGCCCGCGACAGAAAAGCCCTCTTAGAGATTTTCGAAACCATTCCTGACGCCGATATCGCTGAAGCCGCTGAAGAGATCGACATCAAAGAGCTTATTACCTTATTTAGGTACGCGAAGCCATCAATGACTGCGCCTCTTTTCGATGAGCTCAGCCAAGACAAGAAAGAAGAGCTTGTGACCGCCATGAGCGACCGCGAGCTTATCGCCATTATTAATGAGCAATCCGCTGACGATATCGCCGACGCCGTCGACGACATGCCTGCCAACCTTGCAAAACGTGTTCTCAAGGCCGCAAGCCCAGACATGAGAAAAGACGTCAATCACCTCTTGAAGTACGAAGATGACACCGCCGGTGCCATCATGACCACCGAGTACTTAGAGTGCAAAGACACCGCGACCGTCAAAGAGAC
>JAFYAZ010000031.1 GCA_017540455.1 Bacilli bacterium
GGTTCAAAACGTCGTGAGACAGTTTGGTCCCTATCTGTCGTGGGCGTAGGAAGTTTGAAGGGTCTAGTCCCTAGTACGAGAGGACCGGGATTAACGAGGCACTGGTATATCGGTTGTCGCGCCAGCGGCATGGCCGGGTAGCTACCCTCGGAAGAGATAAACGCTGAAAGCATCTAAGCGTGAAGCTCGCCCTAAGATGAGACTTCCCATTCGCAAGAAGTAAGTGCCCTCCTAAGCGAGGAGGTTGATAGGTTAGATCTGTAAGCGCTGCGAGGCGTTCAGGAGACTAATACTAATAGCACGAGGACTTAATTTCACTAATCTATATAACCTATAGAGAGTAAGCTAAGTCGCTTGATTACATAAACTAGATAGAAGAACTTGTTTAACAGTAGTATCCAGTATTCAAAGAACATTGAGTCACATAGAAAAAGTCTGGCGGCATTGGCACAGTGGTCACACCTGTTCCCATCCCGAACACAGAAGTTAAGCACTGTAGTGGCGACAATACTATGGCCGAGAGGTCAGGGAAGATAGCGCGCTGCTGGGCTTTTTCTTTTATAGGCCTATTTTAGAAGGGTTTTGCAGGGGATATTTCAATTTTGAGAGGCTCCGCAAACCCTTTTTCTTATATAATAACGATCGTCAGTTTTATCAAAGACGTCTATTTTTTGAATTAAAAACAAGGCGGAATTGAAATTGAAAATATTTTTATGAATTTCCTTGAATTAGTGTGAAAAGCGGTGTACATTATGCTCAAGGAGGACATCTATGATTAGTTGGTGGACCGCAAAAGAAAAGAATGGCCAAGCCACTCTCTACAATTCCAACATCACTCTCAACAATGTCGCCAGCGTACCATTCGAATTCGCCAACCGGGTTCAAGTGGGGCTGGATGAGAATAACAACATCGTTATCGAGCCCTTGTCCAAAGAGAGAGTCGAAAGAGGGGACTTTGACGAATACAATCTCCTAGAGATCAAAATCAAACCCTCTTACTCGCGCATCTGCTCGACCGACCTCATGAATTTCCTTGGGGAAAAGCTCAAGCTTGCGCTAAGCACCGAACCGCTTAGGTTCGAAACAATTTGGGAAGAAGAGAATAACCATCTCGTCATCCAAATCAAGAAATAGGAGGAACGTATGGAAGAATTCATGTGGATTGTTTGGTTAGTCGTGTTTGTGCTAGCCTTATTAATCGAAGCCGTGGGACCTGAAATCGTCTCCGTTTGGTTTGCCGGAGGTGCCTTAGTAAGTTTGATCATCTCCTTCATCCCAGGCGTTGAATGGTGGATCCAGCTCATCGTCTTCGCGGTCGTCTCTGCAGCGCTCTTGGTCTTTATAAGACCATTCCTAGCGAAGGCTCTGAAGAGAGAGACCGTCAATTCCAACGTCGACACTATGGTCGGCAAAAAAGGCGTCATCGTTGCCGAGGTCAAAGCGACCGAAAGCGGTGAAGTCAATATCGATGGCATCCTCTGGACCGCCATCGCGACAAAAGACGGTATGGTTATCAAAAACGATAGCCTCGTCAAAGTTATGGCCGTGAGCGGCAATAAGCTCATTGTCACGCCAATCACTTCCAAGGAGGAAAAATAACAATGGAACCATGGCAAGTCTTACTACTCGTACTCGGAATCGTTCTCTTCATTCTCTTGATCGTTGTCGTCAGCAACATCAAGATCGTCAAACAGACCGATAAGTATATCATTGAGAGAATGGGCGCCTACTATACCACTTGGGGAGTCGGCATCCATATGCTCATCCCATTCTTCGACAAAGTCGCCTACACCATCAACATGAAGGAACAGGTCAGAGACTTCGACCCACAAAGCGTCATCACCAAAGATAACGTCACCATGAAGATCGACACCGTCACCTTCTACCAAGTCACCGATCCAAAGCTCTACGCTTACGGCGTCGATG
Organism: Bacilli bacterium; assembly: GCA_017540455.1. Lineage (GTDB taxonomy): Bacteria > Bacillota_I > Bacilli_A > RFN20 > CAG-826 > UBA4951. The sequence goes on from JAFYAZ010000031.1 coordinate 1,927, forward strand.
ATCCAATCACCGCTATCGAATACCTCGCCGCGACCACCCTTCGTAACATCATCGGCGACCTCGACCTCGACCAGACCCTCACTTCCAGAGACATCATCAATGAGAAGATGAGAAAGATCCTCGATGCCGCTACCGATCCATGGGGCATCAAAGTCAACCGCGTCGAAGTTAAGAACATTCTCCCACCTCAGGACATCAGAGACGCCATGGAACGTCAGATGAGAGCTGAACGTGAGAAACGTGAGAAGATCCTTCTTGCCGAAGGTGAGAAGCAGTCTGCCGTTCTCATCGCCGAAGGTAAGAAACAATCCCTCATCCTCAACGCCGAATCCGAGAAGCAAGCCAAGATCCTTGCCGCTGAAGGTGAAGCCGAGAGCATCCTCAAGACCAAGACCGCCGAAGCTGAGTCCATCAAGAGACTCCGTGAGGCTGAAGCCGAAGGTCTTGAAGCCATCAAGAGAGCCGGTGCTGATGAGGCCACATTAAGACTTCGCTACTACGAAGCCCTTGCCAAATGCGCCGATGGCAAAGCCACCAAGATTCTCCTTCCATACGGATTCGAGAAGCAAGGTGCCTTCGCTGCCGCTCTTGCTGAATCAATCAAAGAGCCAAAAGAGCCAGCCAAGAAGTAACGCCAAAAGCATTACGGCCCGCAGAAATGCGGGCTTTTTTCTTTAGAAAAAAGGGATGGCATCTAAAGAAACCAGTGGGGGTTTGTATTCTTTAATCTTTAATGAGATAATATCGTGTCCTTCTATTGAAGGTTTACCTAACTATGGCTATCGATCAGAAAACACCATTTGGAAAAATTAACATCTCCACTGAACTTGTTGCAGACATCGCAGGTGAAGCCGCGACGACTTGCTATGGCGTCGTTGGTCTTGCCGACCGTTCTGCGATTTGGGAGAACATCGCTGAGCTTCTTCAGAGAGGCGATTACGATAAAGGCGTCTATTGCCGCAAGAAGAAAGATGGATATTCTGTCGATGTCTATATCGTTGTGGCTTATGGTGTCAAGATCACCGAAGTCCTTAGAGAAGTCCAAAAGAAAGTCGCCTACGATCTTAACAAATCCTTCGGGAAATGCTTCCTTGAAGTCAATGTTTTCGTCCAAGGCGTCCGTGAGATCAAGTAAGAATGAAATCTATTAACGGCCAGGAGCTCAAGCAGCTCTTCTTATCTGGCGCTAACAACCTTTACAACCACTATCCAGAAGTCGACAAGCTTAATGTTTTCCCTGTCCCAGATGGCGACACCGGCATGAACATGAACCTCACCCTCACTTCGGGTGCGAAGGAAATCGAAAACAAAAACGATGGCGATATCTCCGTCATCGCCCAGGCTTTCAGCCGCGGCCTCCTCATGGGTGCCCGTGGAAACTCTGGTGTCATCACTTCCCAGATCTTCAAAGGATTCTCCAATGCCTGTGCAGGGAAGAAGTCCTTAAACGTCAAAGAGTTCGCAAACGCCTTCGGTTCTGCCAAAGAGACCGCCTATAAAGCGGTCATGCGTCCAGTCGAAGGTACCATTCTCACCGTTATCAGAGAAGCCAGCGCAGCTCTTATCGATCGCGTCAAAGATAGCTTCACTATCGAGCAAGTCCTTGACGTCCTTCTTGAAGAAGCCAAGAAATCTCTTGCCCATACCCCAGACCTTCTCCCTGTCTTAAAGCAGGTTGGAGTCGTCGACTCTGGCGGTGCCGGCCTTACCATCGTTTTCGAAGGTATGGCGAAAGCCGCTCATGGCAAGTTCGTCGAAAGAAACACCAATCCTGCGAAAGACGAAATGTCTTCCCCAATCATCGCTCCGGAAAAATACGCTGGCGCCCAGCTTTCTGAAGATGAAGAGGGATATGGCTATTGCACCCAGTTCATTCTCCGCTTAGGAAAACCAGAGGAAGGAAAGAAATCATTCGTTGAGAAGAGCTTCAAGAAATTCCTCACTAGCAATGGTAACTCCGTGGTCATTGTTCGCGATGATGACATCGTCAAAGTCCACGTTCATACCCTTACCCCAGGAACCATGCTCAACTACGCGCAGAACTATGGTGAATTCCTTACCATCACCATTGAGAACATGAGCGAAGAGCATCACAACATCGAGCATGGCGATGTCGCTACCGACATGATGAGCAACATCGAGCGCAACAAAGCCGCCAAGAAAGAAGAAAGGCCATGGACCGACTTCGGTGTCATCGCCGTCAGCTCTGGCGAAGGCCTCGATGAGATGTTCAAAGAGCTTGGCGTCGATATCATCGTGAGCGGTGGTCAAACCATGAACCCATCGACCGAAGACTTCGTCAAAGCGGTCAATGAGATCCACGCCCATAACGTCTACATCCTTCCAAACAACGGCAATATCGTCATGGCCGCCAATCAGGCTGCTGAAGTTATCGATACCAAGGGCGTCAAAGTCCACGTCATCCCATCGAAGACAATTCCTCAAGGAATTGCTTCCCTCATGCAATACAGCACCGAGATGTCTGCCGATGAGATCTTTGAATCCATGAAAGAAGCTCTTGGCATGATCAAGAGCGGCTCCGTCACCTATGCAATTAAGGACACCGACATCAATGGCGTCCACGTCACCAAAGACTATTACATGGGCATGAAGGAAGACAAAGAAATCGTCGCCTGCGTCAAAGACAAGCTTGAGGCTCTTAAGTCTCTTGTCGAAGCCCTTGTCGATGGCGACTCATTCGCCCTCAGCGTCTATGTTGGAAAGGAATGCTCAGCGGAAGAAGAGAAAGAAGTCTCCGAATTCCTCAGCAAAACCTATCCGGATTTGGAAGTCAACGTCCGTAGAGGCGACCAGCCAGTCTACAACTTCCTCGTCGGAGTTGAATAAGAAACAATCAATTAGAGCCTCACAATTGTGAGGCTTTTTTTGTATCTTTTATAGCGACTCGAATAAAAACTTAGTGAAATCAGTTCCATAGTTGATATAATCCAAACATTCCTTAAGGAATGAGACTTAAAACGATGAAAAGACAAGACTTAAAGATAATCGGACTAGCGCTGACCTCGGCGTTCGCCCTTAGTGGCTGCAACCTCTTCCCAGGATCCTCTTCGAATGAGAGTAGCATTCCCGTAACCTCGAAAGGCCAAACCAGCGAAGCTTCGAGCGCTTTTTCCTCTTCCTCAGAAGAAGAGCCAGAAGAATCCGACACCAATCCAATAGCCAAGACCAAGTTCCAATATAACTACAAAGATTATTCCGACCATTGCTACTTGAATAATGACGTCACCCCAAGCATCGGTAACCCTAAGCTTCTTGTCATTCCGATCTGGTTCACTGATTCCACGCATTGCATCCATGAGAACCACAAGGAAGATGTAAGACAAGATATCGAAACCGCTTATTTCGGAACCGAAGGAGAGTCTGGTTGGCAAAGCGTCAAAACCTATTACCACACCCTCTCCCAGGGAAGATGCAACATCGATGGCGTTGTCGCTCCATGGTACGAGATAGGGGAGTCGATGTCAGCCTATGGAAATGACCAAAACGCGACTAAAAACCTCGTCAAAACTGCAGCGGATTGGTATTTTGCCCAGCAAAATTCCTTACCACGCTCATACTTTGATACCGATAATGATGGTCACCTTGATGGCGTAATGCTCATCTATGCCGCGCCTGATTACGCTTCGGCCTATAACGATTGGGATTCCAATAACGACGGAAGGGAAAACTTCTGGGCTTACACTTCCTGGACACTCGATGATGCTAACCTAGAAACCCCAACCCCGAACGCTTACTTCTGGGCTTCATACGACTTCATGTATGACACCTCAACTGCCAACGTTAGGACCGGACTCTATTTCTATGGTGTCGGAGATGCCACAAACTGCAACGTCGACGCCCATGCTTTCATCCATGAGATGGGTCATATGTTCGGTTTGGTCGACTACTATGACTATTCCGGCCAATATTCTCCTGCTGGCGGATTCAGCATGCAGGATTCAAACGTCGGTTCCCATGACCCTTACAGCGCTTTAGCCCTTGGCTGGGCCGATCCTTATGTGCCAGAAGATTCTTGCACTTTGACCATCAAGCCTTTCCAAAACAAAGGACACGATCTCGTCCTTCTTCAGCCAAATGGATTCAATGTCGACAAATCTCCATTCGATGAATATGTTCTTCTTGAGTTATACACTCCAACTGGGCTCAATCAGTTTGATTGCGAATACACTTACAGGGAATATACAGGTCAGCGACAAGGCCCATCAGAAGTAGGCATTCGCATTTGGCACGTCGATTCCAGGCTTGTCAAAATCAACGAAAGGTACGGAAGAATTACCGTCGATGCAACCCATCCAAAGAAAGTTCCAGATGTAGATGACCTCTATCTCATGATGACTAACACCTATTGGAGCTCACGTGAAGATATGAGCGGACGTCTCTCGGTCTGCGGTTCCGGATATTACAACTACAACATCCTTCAGCTCATCAGAAACGACACAACCGCAACCTATCAATGCTCAGACACCTTTGCTGGAGAAGACTTATTCGGAAACGGCTCCCAGTTCACCTGTTCGAAATATAACGGACAATTCGTGAACGGCAAGAAGCTCAATAGCGGCGACACCCTTGGCTGGACCGTTAATGTCACGATTACCGGCGAAGGCAAAGACGCTAGAGCCACCCTCCAACTCTTCAGAGATTAACCCGATATTGAATCGGGTTTTTTCTTAGGCAAAAAGCACATCTTTCATTAGATCAGCAACGGAATAGGTGCCTTTTTGTGTTAAAATTAGTCGATGGCGCTTTCAAAGTCCAAGAACATGAACTCCGCTCTTGCGAGCATCGGCATCTTTTCCTATGCTGATGTTCTTTCGCATCTCCCTAGGAGATACGAGAACTACACCTACACCGAGGAGAAGATTTCTTACGAAGATAAAGAGCATCTCGTCCTCAAAGGAAAGATCAGGGGAGGCGCCCCTCATCCGATGAGGTTTGCCAAAAGAACCCTTTATCGTTTTTATTTCGAAACAGTAGGGGGAATGGTCTATCTCATCGAGGCCTGGAACCGCACATACCTTGGGCAGATGCTTAAGCCTGATACGATTTATACTCTGACAGGTGTTTATGAGAAGAATAGGCACACAGTCTCTTTGGTGAACATCCTCACCGGGGAGATCCCACAAGAGGAAGCCTTGAAGCCTGTTTATTCGCTTCCTGGTGATATTCAGAATTACGCTTTCATAAGGCTAGTGAAGAAGGCTCTTCTCGAAGGCGAGATCGATGATATCGTCCCAAAGAAATACAGAGAGAAATATCGTCTCTTGCCTCTTAAGGAAGCTTATCGCCTGGTGCACACTCCAAGGAGTTTTGCCGATATCCATCAAGGCATGAGAACCCTCAAATACCAAGAGGCTCTTCTTTTTGAAATCAAGAACCAGGAAGTGCGTGCCCAGAACAAAGCTTTACGCAAAGACAGAAGGCGCCAAATCAACCGCGAAAAACTAAATATCTTCGTCAAATCCCTGCCGTATTCACTTTCTAGCGACCAGCAAAAGGCCCTTGATGAATGCGTCAATGACATGGATAAACAGAGTGTTATGTACCGCCTTCTTCAGGGTGATGTAGGCACTGGTAAGACCCTTGTTGCCGCCCTTTGTGGGTATGCCAATTACACGAGAAGTGAGCAAACAGCTCTCCTTGCTCCGACTGACTCTTTGGCAAGGCAGCATTACGAAACCCTCAAGAAACTTTTCGAAGGCACTCATGTCAATGTCGGTCTCCTTGTCGGGGCAATGGAACCAAGCGAAAAGAGAGCAACTCTCCAAGACCTTGAAGATGGCACAATCGATATCGTTGTTGGAACTCACGCCCTTTTCTCCAAAGGTGTCACATATGCCTATCTCGGATTAGCCATCATCGATGAGCAACATAAGTTCGGCGTTAACCAAAGAACCCTCCTTCTCGATAAGGGCGAGCACGCCGATCTTTTGCTTATGAGTGCAACCCCGATCCCTCGCACTCTCACGATGACCATCTATGGCGATCTTGATATCTCAACTCTAACTGAGTTCCCGCAGGGAAAACGAAACGTCAAAACCATTTTGACCAAGAGAGGGGACAAGAAAGTTGCTGCTCTTTGTGAGAAGTCACTCGAAGAGAAGAAACGCATCTACGTTGTCGTTCCTCAAATCGAAGGAGGGGAGGACAAAGATGTCACTTCCGTCAAAACGGTATACGAAAGATACAAGAAATACTATGGCGACAAAGTCGTCATGATGCATGGCCAGATGAGCGAAGAAGAAAAGAATGTCGCCATTCTCGCTTTCAAGAGCGGTATTTGCCCAATCTTAGTTGCAACCTCACTCATTGAGGTTGGCATCGACGTCAAAGAAGCAAACCTCATGATCGTCTATTCGCCATCTCATTTCTCGCTCTCTAGCCTCCATCAGTTACGTGGCAGAGTAGGGCGAGATGGCTCGCCTGCGTCATTCGTTCTCTTTGGAGAAGGCGATGATGAAGAAAATGAGAAGCTGTCGGTTCTTTTGAGGAGCGACGATGGCTTTGAGATTGCGGAGATGGACCTCAAATTACGTGGTCCTGGAGAGCTTATGGGAACCCGTCAATCGGGCCTTCCATCTTTCCTTGTGGCGAACATCATCAGCGACTTCAAGATCTTCGAATGTGCGCGTGACGACGCCAAAGAAATTATCAAGGACGCTAAGTCCATTGATAACGTCATCATCATGAATGAAGTGAAGAAGTCATTAGGCGACTTCCGATTATCCTAGAATAGTATTTGGTTGATAGTTATACTAACTATCGAAGCAGAGGTTTTTCACTATGAAGAAAATTGTTGTTGATATGATGGGAAGCGACTTAGGCAGCGTTGCTACCAAAGAAGGTGTTTCCCTTTTCCACGAAAAGCATCCAGATGTCGAGCTCATCCTTGTTGGCAAGGAAGCCGAGCTCAAAGATATGACCTTCGCCAAGATCGTCAATGCCGATGACGTCGTTGAGATGACCTGTGGCGCCCTTGAAGTCATTAGACGCAAAGGCTCATCCATGGTCATTGCTTTAAATACTGCCAAAGAAGAGAATGCTGATGGCATTATCTCCGCCGGTGCGACTGGCGCCTTCCTTAGCGCAGCCACCCTCATCCTCAAGAAGATCCCAGGCGTTCAGCGTCCTGCTTTAGTTACTGCTTTCCCTCAGCTTGAAGGAAACGGATACACCACCCTTCTTGATGTCGGTGCCTCTAACACCAACACCCCAGAGGAATTAGCCCAGTTCGCCTTTATGGGAACTTGCTACTCTAGAGCGGTCTACGGCATCAAAGAACCACGCGTCTGCTTGCTTAGCAATGGCAGTGAGGAAGGCAAAGGCTCCCCAGTTGGAAAAGATGCCTACCAACTCCTAAAAGAAATGAAAAACATCAATTTTGCCGGGAATATTGAAGGCGATAAGCTCCTCAAAGGCTTAGCTGATGTCGTCGTTAGCGACGGCTATACTGGCAACGTCATGCTTAAGACCACCGAAGGAACCGCCAAAGGAATGGGCAAACTCCTCAAGCAAGGATTCATGTCCAAACTCCGTTGCAAGATCGGTTATCTCTTCGCAAAGCCAGCCGTTAAGCTTCTCACCGACAAACTTGATCCAAGCAACGTCGGTGGAGCCATGCTCATGGGCGTCAATGGCGTCGTCGTCAAAGCCCACGGCAATAGCACTGGCAAATCATTCCATAGCGCGATGGAAGTCCTCTATCACTTGATTGAGGGCGATGTCATCACCAAGATCAAAGACGCGTTCGTCGAGGAAAAAGCCGAATAATGAGTTATCTTGATCCCCTTTTCAAAACCTTAGGAATCGAAACCAAGAACAAAGACGTCTACGAAGTCGCTTTGACCCATAGCTCCGTTAATGCTGTCACGAACAAAAAGCATCAGGACTATGAGAGGCTTGAGTTTTTGGGTGACTCTGTCGTGGGTGCGGTCACAGGCGAGCTTTGCTACCGTTACCACCCAGAGATGCAGCAAGGGGATTTGAGCATTCTCAAAAGCCAATTCATCAGAACCGAATCTGAAGCGGACTTAGCCAAACAGATTGGTCTCCTCCCATATATCAAAGTCGGTCCATCCTTCACCGGAAAGATCGAAGACAATCTCTCCGTCCTTGAGGATTGCTTTGAATCCTTTATCGGAGCGATGCTTCTCGACCAAGGACTAGAATTCACGCACAAATTCGTTTGGAAACTCTTTGAGAAGCCAATCCAATACGGAACGATCCTCTACGAGGAGAATCCTAAGAGCGAGCTTCAGGAAGCCATCCAGGCCGATACCAAGGAGACCGTTGTCTATAAGACCCTCAAAGAAGAAGGTCCAAGCAATAACAAGATTTACACCGCCGGTGTCTATTTCATGGGCAGTGAGCTCGGAAGAGGAACTGGCAGAAGCAAGAAAGAAGCGGAGACCGCAGCCGCGAAAGACGCTCTCAACAAGAGAGCCTATATTGCCTTACCAGAGGAAAAGTAATGGGTTTATTCAGTTATTTAAAAAGCAAGTTTTCGAAGAAAGAGAACAACAAGACCTATGAGAAAGGCTTAGCCAAGAGCAGAGCCGCTTTTGCCGATCGTCTTGAAGATCTTTCGAGGCGTTATAAGAAAGTCGACAATTCCTACTTCGAGGAACTAGAGCAAATCCTCATCGAAGCCGATGTCGGCGTTGGACTCACCCTTAAGCTCGTTGAGAACCTCCTCGATAAATCCCAGAAAGAAAACATCTCCGAACCAACCAAAATCAATGAAGAGCTCATCGACCAGATGTTCGTAAGCTACGTCGAAGGCGGAGAAAGCATCACTAATGAAATCCAGTTTGCCGAAGAAGGCCCAACCGTCCTTCTTGTCGAAGGCGTCAATGGCGTAGGCAAAACAACCTCCATCGCCAAACTCGCCCATCGCTACATGAAGAAAGGCAAGAAAGTCATGCTTGTCGCTGCCGACACATTCAGAGCCGGAGCGGTGGAACAGCTTAAGATTTGGGCCGAACGCCTCAAGTGCCCAATCGTCACCGGTTTAGAAAATGGCGACCCAGCATCTGTCTGTTATGACGGCGCCAAATACGCGAAAGCAAACAACATCGATCTTATGATCGTCGATACAGCAGGCCGTCTCCATAACAAAGCCAACCTTATGGCGGAGCTAGGCAAAATCAAACGCGTTCTTGAACGCGAGATCCCAGGCGCGCCGCATGAGACCTTCCTCATCATCGACGCCACAACGGGACAAAACGGCGTTTCGCAAGCAAGCGCCTTCAAAGAAGTCAGCAATATCAGCGGCATCGTCATCACCAAGATGGATGGCACCTCCAAAGGAGGCATCATCCTTTCCATCCGTGACGAGCTCGGTGTCCCTGTCCGTTTCATCGGCTTAGGCGAAGGAATGGACGACCTTGAGGAATTCGATCTCGACGAATACCTCCATGCCTTGCTAGTGGGGAATGAGAAGAAATGAAAGACGAGATCATCGTTAGACGCGAAGAAGTGATTGAGCTCTTTGACTCTTATGGGGAACTTCTTACGAAGACCCAGCAGGACCTTTTCAAAGAGTACTATCTCTATGACCTCTCTCTAAGCGAGATCGCTGAGGATAGAGGAATCTCTAGAAGCGCGGTCAACGACACCCTTAAGAAAGCAATCGCCAAACTTGAGGAACTTGAAAGCAAGGTCAAACTCATAAAAATCAAAAAATCCCTGCAAAAACGCATCGAAAAACTAAAAAAAGCAAACGAAAACGAAAAAGAAGAGGCACTAGACTCTTTGAAGGAGTACATCAATGGCATTTGAGACATTATCAGAAAAATTCAGCGCCCTCTTTAAGAAGATGCGCAAAGAAGACAAGCTCACCGGAGCTAATGTCGAAAGCGCAATCCGTGAGATCCGCATCGCCCTCTTAGAAGCCGACGTCAATTTCAAAGTCGTCAAAGCCTTCACTGAGGACGTCAGAGAAAAAGCCCTTGGCCAAGAGGTCCTTCTCAAGGTCAACCCATCCCAGCAGTTCATCAAGATCTGCCACGACGAACTCGTTTCTCTCCTTGGACAAGACAATAGCCAAATCAAATACCAAAACGGCCTTACGATCATCATGCTCGTAGGTCTTCAGGGTTCAGGTAAGACCACCAGTGCTGGTAAGCTTGCCAATCTCTTAAAGAACAAGCTTTCTAAGAAAGCTCTCCTCGCAGGCCTCGACGTCTATCGTCCAGCCGCTATCGAGCAGTTAGGAACCGTTGCCAAACAAGTCGGCGTCGATTTCTTCAACATGGGCACCAACGTCGACCCAGTCGAAGTCGCAAAGAAAGCCGTCAAGAAAGCGACCGATGAGAATTATGATGTTCTCATCCTCGATACCGCCGGCCGTCTCCAGATCGATGAGAAACTCATGGATGAGCTTAAGAACATCAACAAAGCCGTCCACCCAGATGAGGTCCTTCTCTTAGTCGATGCTGCCGCCGGTCAAGATTCCGTCAACGTCGCCAACACCTTCAACCAAGACTTACGTCTTACCGGTGTCATCATGTCCAAACTTGATGGTGATGCCAAAGGCGGTGCCGCTCTCTCAATCAAATACATGACCGGTCTTCCGATCAAATTCGCCGGCGTCGGTGAGAAACTCACCGATCTCGACATCTTCTATCCTGACCGTATGGCGGACAGAATCCTTGGCATGGGAGACGTTGTCTCTCTTGTCGAAAAGGTTCAAGAGACCGTCGACCAGAAGGAAGCGGAACGCGAAGGCCGCAAGCTCATGGAAGGCGACTTCACCCTTGAAGACATGCTAAAGCAAATGAAGATGGTCCAGAAGATGGGCTCTTTGGGAGGCCTTCTCAAGATGATCCCAGGCATGCCGAAAATCAGCGATGAGCAACAAGAGCAAGCCAAGAAAGAGATGAAGGTCTTCGAGGCCATCATCAATTCCATGACCCCATATGAGAGACGTCACCCAGAGGTCCTCAAATTCTCCCAAAAGAACAGAATCGCCAAAGGATGCGGCAAAACCAATGCCGACGTCAACCGCGTCATCCGCAAGTGGGAGAATTCCAAGCAGATGATGAAACAGATGAAACAATATAGCAAATCAGGGAAGATGCCTGGTGGCTTTGGAGGATTTGGAGGAATGCGTTAATGGCTGACGAAGCTGAGAAACAAGTACTTTATCAACCGAAGAAGATGTACAACACGATGCTGAAACAGCAGTATCACGATACTGCGGCATCGTATTTCGACGATCTTTGTGCCAAATCAGGCGTCAACAAAGAAGAGAACGCCGCTCTCGTTAAGAAGTACAACCATCAGTGCGGTATCACTCGTCGTGCATCTGAGACATATAGCAAACTCAAGACCGCGAAGATCCTTCTCATCGTCTTCGCTATCCTTTCCTTCATCGCCTCGGTTATTGGAATCGTTCTAGGAACGACATCCGATATGGATGCGGTGGCAGGCTGGATCGTCTTTGGGGTCTGCATTGCTTTAGGCATTGCGCTCCTTCTCATCTATTTCCTCGCCGTCAAAAAGAAACTCGCCGCTGCGAAAGCCGTCCGTGATGAAGAGGAGAAGAAGAAGCAAGAGCTCCTTCAGGCCTGTTATGACACTACGGCCCCATTGAACAACATGCTCGATTGGGGAGTCCCACAGGAAGTCATGGAAAAAGCCACCCCAATCATCGACCTTGACCCGATCTTCATGGGCGATAGACTCCAAGCCCTCATTGAGAAATTCGGATTCGAAGAGGTCACCGACCCATACAAATCCGTCCTCGAAGTCTTAAGCGGACAAATACAAGGCAACCCATTCGTCCTCGAGAAGGTCCTCGAATGTGAGATGTATAACAAACGTTACGAAGGCACCCTCACGATTCACTGGACGACCACATACCGCGACAATGAAGGCCATGTCCGCACGCAGCATCATAGTGAGACCCTTCACGCCTACGTTTATCATCCAGCTCCAAGATACACCGCGGTCACCCAGCTTGTTTATGGCTCTGAAGCCGCTCCCCACCTTGTCTTCTCCCGTAGCCCAGTCCATGCTGAGAAGATGAACGAGAAAGAACTCCAGAAATTCGTCAAGAACCGCATCAAAAAACTCGACAAAGAAGAGGTCAAAGACCTCGGCAACATCAACGAGAACTTCACCAAGATGGGAGACGATGAATTCGACGCTCTCTTTGGCGCATATGACAGAAACAACGAAGTTGAGTTCCGTTTGCTCTATACTCCTCTCGCCATCAGAAACACCCTCGATCTCTTAAAGAACCCAGAGCCTTATGGCGATGACTTCTACATGTTCAAGAAGAACATGATCACCGTCGTCAGGAGCGAGCACTCACAGAGATTCGATTATTCTTCTTCACCAACCAACTTCATGGGCTATGACCTTGAGAGGATGAAGAACGACTTCGTCGGATATTGTGACAAATTCATCAAGAATCTCTTCTTCGATCTTGCGCCGATCTTAAGCGTCCCTCTCTACCAGATTCATAAGCCTTTCGAATACATTTTCAAGACCCCATACCGTTCCAATTTCTCTAGCTTCGAGCAAGAGACATTGGCCAATGGACTTGACCCAATGCTCTTCATTCCTGATGGAGCCGGACGGGATTTGCCATTAATTTTGAAAGCGGAAGAGGCTTCAAGGAGAGGTAGTGGAGACTCTGTCAGAGTCAATGCGATGTCCTATCAGGAAATCCCAAGGGTCGATTACGTAAGCGTGTTCGGAGGAGATGGCAGCTGGCACTCCGTCCCAGTCCATTGGGTCGAATACATCGAAGTCCACAAAGTCTCGAATATGGGCCTTGCGAGAGTCGGCGGTTCAAGAAAAGCTTACCTCGAAGGCAAAGAAGGCAACTTCGGAGGTTCTCGCCTCAATGCTGCTTTAACCCACTTCGAAAGAGGCCTCATGGCCATCTTCGAGGGCAATGAGGATTTCTTACAGGAGTTAAACGACACCTTGATCGAATACTTCAGCGATAAGTAAAAATATGTTTATTTGCATCCAAAGGATGCTAATATAAAGCCAACCACAAAGGAGAATAACAATGGCACCACAATTAGACGAATTAGACAAGTCCTTGGAAAATACCGAAGGATTACGCGTTCACGTTATCGAGAAGAAAGTTCCAGTCGAGCTTGATGGAATGGATAAGTTCATCAACGTCGGTGTTTGGTTCCTCTTCATCATCGGCGGAGTCATCTACATGTTCAAGAAAGCCAAAGCCAAGACCTACTTCAAACAGCTTGAGCAGAAGATTCAGCACGACGCTTCAACCATCGACAACTACATGGTCCAGCGCGTCACCATCCTCAAGAACGCTGCCAAGCTTCTCGACAAGGCCGTTGACTTAGATAAAGATACTTTCACCAACATTGCCAAAGCCCGCGCTGGCATCGATCCAGATGTTGCCCGTAACGAACTCCAGACCACTCTTGAGAACATCGACAAGAAGATCAACATCGCCTTCGAGAAATACCCAGAACTCAAGGCTCACCAGGAAATCGCCGCTGTCATGCAGCAGAACTCCTACCTCCAGCAGGAAATCACCGCTGCCCGCGAAGTCTATAATGACACCGTCAATCACTGGAACACCGAGATCTTCAGCCTTTGGGCCAAGAAGTATGTCGCTGCCAAAGAAGGCTACACCACTCGTATCCCATTCACTGCCAGCTTAGCAATGAAGCAGGAATCCGAAGGCGTCTTCTTCTAAACAACCACGCAACAAAAAAGAGGCTGAATCTGAAGTGAACCCCAAAACGGACACACTTCAAAAAAAGACCTAAAGACAGGAATCAATTAAGGTTCCTGTTTTTTAGTCTTGTTGAGTTATAGAAGGCAATCCATTCCTCTACCAGTTGAATGTAATGCTCCAGAGATGCGA
>JAFYAZ010000002.1 GCA_017540455.1 Bacilli bacterium
ATTCCGGTTATGACCTTGACTTGTCCATCCCAAGAATAGTCGATCAATTGTTTAAGGTATCTGTCTCTTTGGATATTCATTTTGATTACTCCGTTGAAAAGTTTTTAATATTTTGCACGTACTTTTCAATGAGATTATAGAACATAGCCTGTGTATTTGCGAGTACATATTGAAAACTACGGTAAAAATATGCACTACTTTTCAATGAGACTATCAAAAGACGATTAGTTGAGAGTTATATCGCACCAAGATGGAGGCAGCATTCCTTTGCCGCCATATTCGCAAAAGAAAGGACTTCTTCCATATTCGGATCTTTCTCTTTATCTAACTTATAAAGGACCGCGCCCATGAAAGCGTCACCAGCCCCTGTCGTGTCTATTGGTTTGATTGGCTCACTCTTAGCGAAAGTGTCATTCCCTTTGAAAGAACACATTGAGCCTTTCTTTCCTAAAGTGATGAAGACCATCTTGTCTTTCAGTTCTTCTTTGATGAAGCCTTCTCCAAGAAGAGATATCTCATCCTCTGAGAGTTTGACGATATCGGAGAGAAGACAGATTCTTTTCGATATCTCTATTGCTTCTTCTACCGAAGAATAGACATCGCTTCTGAAATTGACGTCGAAGGATATCTTCTTATTCATCTTATGGGCCTTATCGATGAGGGAGAGAATGTATTCCTTCCCTTCCTTGATTGAAAGAGGAAGAGAACCTATATGGATGATATTGCTTCTAGAGAGAAGAGAATCATCGATATCAGGAAGATATGCGTCTGCGGTGTTATCTCTTTCAAACCTGAAAGATCTTTCCCCATCCTTAAGCTCAACGATAGCCTTGGTTGTCTTCCTATTTATATCCTCTTTAAGAAGGAGGGTGTTGAATCCAAAAGATGAAGCGAACTTCTTAAGAAACTCCCCTTCCTTATCTTTTCCTATTGATCCAACGAAAGAGACGTCTCCTCCTAAGCGGGAAGCGTTGACAGCCACATTGAAAGGCGCGCCTCCGACTTTGGAGACTCCTTCAATGACATCGATGAGTATCTCTCCGACCGAAAGGATCATAGCACCGCTATGTTATCAAATATTCTCGTGCGAGACAAAAAAGTATGAAAAATATGATAAAGTATGAACAGAAGGAAAAAGTATGAACAACCCATTCACGTTAATTTTTGGCAAAGAGCCTAAATTATTAATTTCAAATTCGAGACAATTTGACTCAATCAAAGACTCTTTCTTATCTGATTCTCCAGTTAAAACAGCTGAACTCATAACCGGAGTAAGAGGCTCTGGTAAAACTGTTATGCTCACGAGATTAAGTAAGTATTTCTCCGCCCTCAAAGACTGGATCGTCGTGGAACTCAACCCAGAAACTGACATGCTTGAATATCTCGCGAGCAGCGTTTACGAACAAGCAAACATGAAATTCCGTTTCCTCAAAAAGGAATTCAGCTTTTCCTTCCGTGGCCTTTCGATAAGTCTTTCTGGGGAAAAGCCAGTCTCAAACGTCGTAAGCCTTCTTGAAAAGATGTTTGAGGTCATCAAAAAGAAAGGCAAAAAGGTTCTTATTTGTATTGACGACATTTCAAACAATCGAAACGTTAAGACCTTCGTTCAGCAATACCAAATCTTAATCAGGAAGGATTACCCGCTTTACCTCCTTATGACTGGGCTGTACGAAAACGTCCGCAGTCTTCAAAATGAAAAATCTCTTACCTTCTTATATCGCGCCCCGAGCACAAGCATCAGCGCATTGAGCCTTATTAGCATTGCCGATTCATTTGAAGAAACGCTCAAAGCCAATAGAGAGGAAGCGGTCAAGATGGCAAAACTCACAAACGGTTATGCCTTTGCTTATCAAGTCCTTGGTTATGTTTTCTTCGAAAGCGGCAAAACCAAATTGGACGACGATATTTTGAAAGAATTCGATAGCAAACTCCGTGAGTATGTCTATGAGAAAATCTACTTTGATCTTCCTGACAACGAGAAGAAAATAGTCAACGCTTTAGCCGACCTTGAAGTAGGTAAAATCGCCGATGTTATGAAAGCCACAGGAAACAGCAAGGAAACTATTTCCCAATATAGAAGCAAACTTCTCAGGAAAGGCATCATAACCAAATCCGGTTGGGGCGAAGTCGCTTTCGCCCTCCCCCGCTTCAAAGAATTCATCTTGGCAAACAGAGAATTTGATTACTGAACTCCACTGCTACAAAATCAAAAAAAGCCCCGCAAAACAGGGCTTAATTTTTGTTTAGGGCTTAGCTATCGAGTTTGACTTCAAGCTTGGCAATCGCGCCATACTGATCGTCTTTAACGATGTCTTTGACCTTGAGGTAGTAGTTGAAGGTGCAAGTCTCATCGATGGTGAACTTCATCTTGTCACCCTGCCATCCGGTCGTGGTCTTGGCCTTGTTCCAGAGGTTAGTTCCACTTGGCATGAAGGTCTTGGCCCAAGCGGTCTTTGGTCCGAGGTTGAAACGCTGACCCTTCTTGAAGAGGGTGCCGTTATTGGCGGTGAAGTTGGCGGTGTTGGTCCAGTTCATCGAGCTATCGACGTTGGAGGAATCCATAAGGGAGAGCTGGCAGAAGTACTGCTTGGCGCTTCCATCTTCGTTTGGCCAGAAGTCGAGGTCAGTGCGGAGTCCGCCTCTTCCAGCGTGGGAGTTGGTGTTTCTGACGTCTCCACCGTTTCTGCCAAGGTCATTAGGATCGGAGATCCACTCATCGTGGTTGCCTCTCCACATACGGTTGTCGACGTGGGTGATTCTGATGCCAGGCTCAGTGAAACCTTTGGTGTTTTCGTAGCCGCTCTTGTAGTCACGCTCAGCAAGTCCATAAGGACCCATGAGCTCGACCATCATGAACTCATCGAAAGCGGTCATGTTGTAATTTGGGGAAGCAAGGACCAAGCAATCGCCGGTGAGGGTCGTCGCTCTAAGAGTGATCTCAGCGACCTTTCCGCCAGTGAGCATGTCTTCCTTGATGACCCATGGGTTGACCCAGCCATAATGGAACTTAGAGAAAGCGTTATGATCGCCGATGTTCTGATCCATTAAGTCAACTCCGCCCATTGGTTTCCAGACGTTGTTGTAATCATAGTAGTCGAGAACACCGTAGGTGTGGCCAGTCTCGTGGATGAGGGTGTGGGTATCGTATCCGTTGAACTTGCTGATGAAGTTCGTGGAAGCGAAGGCTAAGGTTTTGACATTTGGGCTAGCGACGCTTGGATCGGAGCTGGTGTAGGTGACATAGGCCCACCAGAACTCGGTGCTGGTCTCGGTGTATGGGTAAGCATAGACGTTCCAGACAAGGTCGATGAAGCCGTCTTTGTCGCTGTCGAAGTCATTCCATGTGTATTGCCAATCCGCACCTAAAGCGCCATGGTTGGCTTTGTTGTATTCGCTGATGTACCAGGTCTTGAGGTAAGTAGAAGCGTGAACGCCACCATTGCCGCCAGAGTTGTTCTTGAACTGGGTTGGGGTGCCGTTATAGTCGACCCAGGTTGGGAGAACGACGACATCGAAAGCGCCTTTACCAAAGGATGACTGCTCATAGAAGCTCTTGACCGAATAGATATCGGAACCGGAGAGCTGCTTGAGTTCTTCGTCAGTCGCGGTGAAGGCTTTGGTGATCTTGGTCAAAAGAGCGTCATCAGCGACGATGGTGTCTCTCGAATCTCCTTCGTCCTTCTGGAAACGGATAGGATTGACGAGGAGCTTCTGCTTTTTGCCATCTTCTGGGCAAGAGTTGACGTGTGGGTCTCCAACGGCTTTATAGATCGAAGCGCGATTGAGGTTATGGGTGGTTCCATCTTCAGCCTGGAATGTGGTGACGCCTTTTGGAAGGTCTTCGTTTTTGAGATCGTAGACGGTTTCTTCCTCGCTCGAAGCTGTTGAAGATGATTCTATCGCTGGCTGTGAGCAGGCCGTCATGCAGATACTTAACATGGCCGCTCCGACAACAAGTAATTTCTTGTTCATGGTGTTTTCTCCTTTCAGTGTATTTGGTTCATGTAGATTGAGATGAGGATGATGCCTATCGCTAGGAAGATAAGCGATAGCCATAAGAGAGGGAAGACCGCTCTTCTTTTCTCATGGTCTTTGAGGACTTTGTATTCGTAGAAGGTCTTCGGAAAGTTCTCCTGCCTGTACTTTGGCCTAAAGACATTGAGGAAGGCGAGCTTCACGGAATACGAGACAAGGTCGAATGCCCCTTTGGAAGAGACATACCCAAGGACGAAGGCGGAGAATCCTAAGACTCCGCTTAATCCGATGGCATCCCCCGCTAAACGAAGCGGAAGATTGAATCTGTCTGCTCCGCCGGTTGCCAAGTATTCAATGAGGACGATGATGCCGGTAGTGATACTGAGGGCGATTAGTGAGAAGATGGCGTTCTTCCAGAAGCGGGCTTTGTTTCTAGATGCCTCGTCCTCTGTTCTGAAGCCTTCACCCGCTAACGGGATCTTGCTCATTTCTTAAGCTCCTCAAGATACTTCTTTTCCTCTTCGTCGTTGCATCTGACAAAGTGGCCTGGGACGATCTCACGGTAAGTTGGCTGCTGTTCCGAGTAATCGTGATCGGTCACTGGGTTATAGATGATACGGGTCCTGTTCTTCTCGACGATTGGGTCAGGGAATGGGACCGCGGAGAGGAGCGATTTGGTATATGGGTGAAGCGGATGGGCGAAGAGTTCGTCACTCGAGGCCAATTCGACGACGTTGCCATAATACATAACGGCGATTCTGTCGCAGAAGTATTTGACGACGGAAAGGTTATGGGCGATGAAGATGATGGTGAGTCCAAGGGTGTTCCTTAAATCATTAAGGAGGTTGATGACCTGGGCTTGGACGGAGACATCAAGAGCGGACACTGGCTCATCGGCGACGATGAGTTCAGGCTTCATGATGATGGCACGGGCGATGCCGATACGCTGACGCTGGCCACCGCTGAACTCGTGTGGGTAACGGGTGCCGTGCTCTGGAACAAGGCCGACGAGCTTGAGGACACGGTTGACCTCGTTGTCGATGTATTCCTTGTCTTTGATGCCGTTGATGATGAGGCCTTCCGCGATGATGTTGCGGACGGTCATACGAGGATTTAAGGAAGCGATTGGGTCTTGGAAGATCATCTGGACCTTGTGGGACAAGGTGGTTCTCTTCGCTTCAGCGAGGGCAGCTTTGTATTGTTCCTCGTTAAGGAGACCTTCTTTGTGTTTCTTCTCCACCACTTCGATTTCGTGGGCGACTAAGTTCTGGTTGACGTGTTTGTTGTCTTCGTGGGCGGCTTTGATCTTCTCAAGCTGCTCGGCTCTGACTTTCTCGACGTGGGCCTTGATGTCAGCGATCTTCTTCTCGATGGCTTTGTATTCAGCCGATTCTGGATTGAGATCGGACTTCTTGGCTTCGAGTTCTTTGATCTCCGCTTTGGCGCGGATGCCAGTCCACTTGATCTCCTTCTCGTTCCATCTGGTTCCGGCGGCGATTCTTACGCCTTCAAGATAGATGTCACCAGAGGTGATTGGATATAAGCGGAGGATGTCACGACCTGTCGTGGTCTTTCCGCATCCTGATTCGCCAACAAGACCGAAGACCTCGCCTTTATAGACGTCGAAGGAGACGTCATGAACGGCTTTGAGGTATTTGATGTCGCTGTTCTTGAAGTGGAAGTACTGTTTGACGTGCTTGAGCTCAAGGAGCTTCTCAGCGTTCTTGTAATCCACTTTCTTGGCGAAGGACTCTTGCTCAACAACAGGGGTCTTCTTCGCAGGAGCTTTTTTCTTGGTTTCTGCCATTGTTATTTGACCTCCTTGATGTAGTTAAGAATCGAGTTCTTCATGTTGGTCGCCTTTGGAGTGTATTCCGGATGATCTTTGAGGGCGCTGGCGATACGTTTGACGACGATCTCTGGAGCGCGGATGTCATCGGCTCTCTCATCGACATTCCATGTAGCGACCTTGTGGGTCTCGGAGATATCGAAGAAAGGCGGCTGATAAAGGCTATCGACCTCGAGTGCGTTGACGTTTCTTGGGGTGAAGGCGTCGCCCTTAGCAGGGATGAGCATGTTCGGTGGGGTGCCTGGGATGGCATTGAGCTTCTCTTTGGTCTCAAGGTCTGGGACGGAGCCAAGGAGGGCCCAGGTGTATGGGTGGCGAGGATCGTAGAAGATGTCTTCGGCAGTGCCTTGCTCAACGATCTTGCCAGCGTACATGACGGCGATATCATCGGCCATATTGGCGACGACACCAAGGTCATGGGTGATGAAGACGATAGAGAGGTTCTTCTCCTCTTTGAGCTTATTGATGAGCTCAAGGATCTGAGACTGGATGGTGACGTCGAGAGCGGTCGTTGGCTCGTCGCAGATAAGGATTTCCGGACTTGAGCAAAGGGCGATCGCGATGACGATACGCTGCCTCATGCCGCCAGAGAGCTCGAATGGATATTGGGAGTAACGCTTCTCAGCGTCCTTGATGCCGACTTCCTGGAGCATTCTGACTGCTCGATGTTTGGCGTCGTTCTTGGTGAGCTCGCTCTTAGAGGCAACCACCGCTTCGGCATACTTCTTGAGGATGTCGGAGTGGATACGGAGTTTCTCTTCCTCGCTTCTGGAAAGAAGTTTCTCTAAGTGAGCAAGGAGGGTCTTCGTCGCGGCTTCAAGCTTTTCGCTATAGGCCTCTGGGGTGGTGATGACCTCACGGAGTTTGGCGCGGATGTCGGCTGGAAGGTCATAGAAGTCCTTCACGCCATACTTCTCCATATACTGGTCGCGCTGCTCGATGAGTTTCTTTGCGAGTTTGGCGGATTTGCAGAACTCTTTGACGACGGTTGGGAAGACGCTGAGGTCATTGTCTTTCTCAATCGCGATGCCAAGTTCGCAAGAAGCAAGAGGCTTATAGACCTTCTTGAAGGCTTCTTCGCACTTGGTGAGATCGGCGAAGCCACCGCTCACGATATCCTTGATGGTTGGAAGAAGGATGTTGATGTTGTCGGATTGCTTTCTGATTTCTCTTTCAAGAGTGTCCGCGAAGAGGGTGTCGAATTCAGAGAGGTCGATCAAAGTGTCCTTTGGGGTTTCTTCGACGTACTTCTCTAAACGTTCCTCTTCCGCTTTATCGGTCTCGGCAAGAAGTCCATTGATGGTCTTGAGGACCTTATTCGCCGCTTTCTTGTCGGCCTTGTGCTTAAGGACCATGGCCTCGGTAAGCTGCTTACCGACGATCATGATTGGGTTGAGGGAGCTAAGAGGGTCTTGGAAGATCATTGAGATCTTGACGCCTCTGAGCTTGGTGAATTCCTCTTCGGAGATCTTGAGGAGGTCTTTGCCATCATAGATGATCTGACCGTCTTCGACGATCTTGTTGTTGGCGAGGATGCCAAGGATGGCCTTAGAGGTGACTGACTTGCCAGAGCCAGACTCACCGACGATGGCGAGCGTCCTTCCTTTATATAAAGGGAAAGAGATGCCACGTACCGCTTTGACGGTGCCGGAATCTGTTCTGAAAGAGATCCTAAGGTCTTTAACTTCGAGGATTTTCTCGTTATTCATAACTGTTTTCTTCATAACTTAGTCCTCGCTTCCTCTTAAGGTTGTGTTGAATGCGTCACGTAATCCGTTGCCAAATAAGTTGAAACAGATCATAAGCAAGGAGATGACGAGAGATGGGAAGAAGAGCATGTGTGGGTTGTCTTTGAGGCCCGCGCCGCTTCCTTCGTTAAGGAGGGAACCGACGGAGACAAGACCGCTCGTGGCGAAGTTGACGATGCCAAGGAAGGAGAGAGAAGACTCTGCGAAGATGACACCTGGGATCATGAGAACGCTTGAGGTTGTGAGTGTGCCTGCCGCGTTAGGAAGGATGTGTCTGAAGATGAGACGAGGATCCTTCGCGCCTAAGGTTCTTGAGGCGAGGACGTATTCCTGGCCTTTGAAACGATAGAACTGCATACGGGTCGTTCCTGCCGTCCCTACCCAGCCTGAATAGACGAAGGCGATTAAGAAGGCGAGGATGATGACGCCCCCTGAGCCAATCGTGCTCTTCAGCTCGGCGTTACCCGTGAACTGAATCGCGCATATCGTGAGGATGATGATCGATGGGATGCAGGAGATGATGTCGGTGACACGCTCCATGATGAGGTCAACGGTTCCGCCATAGTATCCGGAGATCGCGCCCCAGATAAGACCGATGATGAAGTTGATGATGGAAATGCCGATGCCGATGAGGAGGGAGAATCCCGTACCAACGGCAAGACGGGAGAAAAGATCCTGGCCGGAGCTGTTGGTTCCGAAGAAGAACCTTGGCTCGAAGCCATTATGGAAGATGAAGTAATCGTAATAGTCGACGCGAATCGTGATTTTGCCTAAGTTGTCTCTCTCATAGACGTAGTTGCCGTCTTTCATCTCGTAGATCGGGACAGGTTTGCCGTTGTCATCGTGTCTGATGACATAGGTGTTGTCATCGAACACATAGGTAGGCGACTCGAATGAGCCAAGCTGATACCAGATTCTCTGGTTCTGGTTATAGTAGCCTTCCATGAAATCGAGAATCTTGCTGATCATGGCGTCGGTAAGGCTTCCGGTGACACCAAGAGCCGCACCTTCGTCACGCTTCTGAATGAGCTCTTCTTTGTAGGAGGCGAGGTAGCTCTTGTAATCGACAAGAGGCTTCATGATGCTCTTATCGGTACGGTAGATGCCCTGCTCCTTCTCGTAAGCGACAAGTTTGTTGTATTCGGCCTCGGAGACGTTGATCTCTTTGCAGCCGACGGCGTAAGAATCGACGCGGAGTTTGTAATAGGTGATGAATTGACCTGGGAGAATCTGCTCATTCACGGTCTCGATGTTCTCAACGAGAGGCGAATGGTTGCTGTCGTCGAGCTCAAGGATCTCAAGGTCCATGGCGCTGCAGCCATTCTCGACCTCGGTTCCATCCCACCATCCAAGGTTAAGGGCCTTGTTGATTGGGTTGTATGGGAGAGCATACATGAAGTTTGGATCGCTGAATCCATTTGGATGTTCGGTCGCATCAAGGTGCATCACCGGCGAGACGATCGGAACAATGATCGCATAAAGAGCCAAGAGCGCGATGATGATGGCGGCAACGATGGAGGCTTTGTTTTTGGCAAAACGCATCATGGCGCCTCTAAGATAGGAGACTGGTTTGGTTTCGAAAGCCTGGTCGTGGAGGTTTTCGTTCTCTTCTTTCTTATGGAAGAGCTCGGATGGGATGGCCTTGATGTCCATAGAGGAATCCGTGTTAAAAGTCATAACTTCTTTTTCCATTATTTGCCACCTCCCATTCTGATGCGTGGGTCGACGATGCTATATGAGACGTCGACGACGATGGTCCCTAGAAGACCAATTAAGATATAGAACATTGAAACGAACTGGAAGACGTCATAGTCGCGATCGTTGATGGACCTAAGATAAAGACCTCCGACACCGTTGACGTTGAAGATGCTCTCGATGATCATCGAACCGCTCAAGATGGAGATGAACTCACCAAGGATCATTGGGAAGATCGGAACGAGGGAGTTGCGGAAGGCGTGTCTGACGGTCGCTTGAGCGCGGCTAAGACCTTTGGTTCTGGCGAGCAACATGAAGTCGCTAGTAAGAACCTCAGTTAATTCCGCACGCGTATAGCGCGCATAACCAGCGATGGAGCCGAAGCACATCGACATGACTGGAAGGATGATGGATCTGAAGTAGGTCGGCGAGAAGTAATTGACGCTGCTAGACGCCGCTAGCGGAGGAAGGATCTGCCAAACGTAACCGAAGAGATATTGGATGACGAAAGCGTAAACGAAGCTTGGAACCGAGATGACAAGCATGATGAGGACGTTGAGGACGTGGTCTTCCCAGTGGTTTTTGCGAAGAGCCATGTAGATGCCAAGAGCTAAGCCAACCGGGACGCTCACGATCATGACGTAGATGTTCATGAGGACGGTTGGGGTAAGGTGGCTGCCTAAGAGATCAGCTGGGGAAGAGAGCCATTCGATCTTGAAGGAGTAGCCGAATGGATGGTCGCCACCGCTGAAAAGATTCTTGAAGAAGTTGCCAAGCTGCATGAGGACAGGCATTGGCTGATAGTCCGCGGTGCCGTCTTCTTTGATGATCTTTACGTAACGGCCCTGAGCAACCATCATCTCGTTGAAAACAGCAGGATCTTTCATGCTTTGTCCTGGATCGAGAGGAAGGAGACGGACGAGGATGAAACAGATAAGGAAAATGACGGCAAAGGTGAAAACCATGAGGAGGAGACGCTTACCGATGTACTTAAGCAAATCGATGGTGCTCTTATTCCTCCAGAAGTTAACGAACCCTTTTCTAAACCTTTCTAAAAAAGGACGATCGGATTCTAATGCCATCTCGTCAGAGGAAGCATTAGAAACATCGAGCGGTTTTTTCTCGGGGAGTTCCGTCTCCTCGAGCTCAATATCTTTCTTTTTCTGTTTCTGTTCCATAAGTTGATGAATGTTTCTTTTTAACGCAATAAGCGCAAGGGCGCCTTTCTTGGCGAAAGGACACCCCTGCGACTGAATTTAGATGTTTAACTAACCGTGAGATTAGCCTTGGGTGCTGTAGCGGTAGGACTTGTAGATGTTAGCAAGATCGTTGTTGTGATCGCTGCAGAAGGCCGCCCACTCCTCATCGTTGAAGTTGAAGTTGAGGAAGCGGATTCCGCCATAGCCAATGAGGTTGATGTAGGTTCTCGTCGCGTTCTCGGTCTTAAGGCCAAGGAGCGAGGAGGTGCCACGGGCGACGAGTGGGATGCACTCGAAGCGGTTGATGATGGCGGCTTCAAGTCCGGCAAGGACGTTGAGCTTGCGGTTGTGGCAGGCGAGGTAATCTTGGTAATTGGCATCGGCCTCCGTGATTTCGTCGCCATATCTGGCTTCGTTGCAGTCTTCGCTGTCGATCATGTAGTTGTACCAGGTGTGGATGGACTTCCACTCGGTGCCAGAATCATACTTGCCATCTTCGTCGGTATCGGTCTGGTCGATGGTGCCGTCTCCGTTAGCGTCGATGCCAATGTAGGCGGTATCCTGCTTGCCAGCGAAACCGTATTCGCAGCAGTTGGTGAAGTCTTTCTTGCAGTAGACCTCCATTAAGCCATATGGGTTGATGGCAGCGCCGCCCCAGATGGAGAAGATCATATCGAAGGAGCCGTTTCTGGCTGAGGTGTAGTAATCCTGGTCTTTGATCATCTCGATGCTGAGGGTGATCTTTTCGTTGGCCTGGAGGACGCCCTGAGTCCTAAGCTTTTCGCTGGCTTCGCTAAGAAGCGCGGTCCAAGCTTTTTCGATGAACTTGTGGGCAGCGATGGTGTTCTCGCTCTCGTTGTCGTAGACACGGAACTCGATGTGGATATCATCGTTGGCCTGGAGGTGTCCGGCCTCAGTGGAGAGGAGCTCTTCCTTTAAGCCAAGGGTGACGTACTCGACGGCGAGGGCGTGGTTGTAACCACAGGAATCCTCTGAGAGCGCTTTATCCTCACCATCAATGGTGAGTTTGCCAAGCTTGCCATAGACAAGGTTGTAGACGCTCTTGCCTTGTGGGGTGTCTCTGTAAGTGGCACCGGTGCTGTTGTTGGAGAGGTAGAGGTCGTTGAGAAGACCGGTGAAGCCTTTGGAGCCAGAGGTGGCGCTGGAGGCGAATCCTTTTCTATCTAATGATAAGGAGAGGCCTTCACGGAAGTTCTTGTTGGTGAGAACGGTCTTGTTCTTGCCATTTCCATCAAGCTGCTGACGGGCAAGGAGTTTCTTTGCGTCGGTGTTGAAGGAGATCTTCTGGGTGTAGGACTCGTAGGTCGTGGTGCAGCGGCCGCTGTTGCCATAGCTACGGAAGTCGTTGACGGTGAGATCGATGTCATCAAGACGGCCAGCGAGGAACTCGCTCATCGCGGTTTCATGCTTCTGGATGATCTTGGTTTCGATTCTGTCCATCTGGAACTGATTGACGTGGTTGCCATCGTCCCAGCCATACCAAGCTTTATTGCGGACGATGGAGATCTTGTCGCCGGCGATGAAGGTCTCGAGTTTGTATGGGCCATAGGACATGTAGTTCTCTGGCTTGTTGGAAGCGTAGGTGGTAGCCCAGCTGTTTCCGCCAGGAAGCTTCTGAGCGAGCTTGTCATATAACTTGACGTTGACGAGCCAGTTGCCGGTAAGGGCGAACTTGAGGTTCAAAGCGGTGATGGAACGGCTGAGGTAGAGACGGATCTTGTAGTCGCCTAAGGCCTTGATGCCGACCTGGTCGAAGTCGATTGGATCGCCTTCATAGGTGTAGACATAGGTGAAGAGAGGTAACTTCCAAGCCCAGGACTTGGTGGAATCGCCCCTGCTGCGACCGAAGGCTTTGACGACGTCTTTGAGGTCCTTTTCGAGAGCGGTTCTGGAATAGGTCTCGATGTTGCTGTCGATCCAGCCATCTTCGGTGTTCTTGATGGTCTTGATGTAATCCTTCTGCTTAAGGTAGTTTTCGAAGCCATCGTTGAAGACGTCGAGTTCAAGGTCGACGTTCTGTTCCTTGATGATGGTGCTGCTGACGCGGTCTGGACGGCCAACTTTCTCGGAGGTTGGATCCTCTGGGTCGATTGGACGGAAGACGGTGTCCCAGCTCGTCTCTTCACGGTGATCCTTGTACATCATCAGGTAGTAGGAATAGCCCATGATGATTCTCTGAGCCTGGAGCTTGACGCCATAGTCATCTCCGAGCTGATCGAGGATGGTGTAGAAGTTGGTGTCGGCATCGCCGCCGATGGTGGTTAAGTAATCGGTGTATTTGCCGAGGTTAAGGAAGTAGAAGCCGGAATCATTCGGGACTTCTCCGTTATCCATTTTGTATTTGTAGAATGACTCAACGGTCTGACGGCCTTGTTTGTAGTAGTTCTCAGCGTTGCAAAGAACGAGGTTGCTGCCGAAGTAGCCATCAGCGCGGTAGTTGGCGAATTTTGGGGAAAGCTGACGTTCCATGGAATCGACATAATCCTTGGAAGTGATCTTTGTGCCATCCTCCCAGCAAGCTTTTTCGTTGAGGGCGATGTCCCAAGCCATACCGGCGGTTGGGTTGCCGTCGTAGTAGGTGTCGATTTCATCGTCGGTTAACTGATTAACGACGTCGACTGGCATCGCAGAAGCCATTTCGGTGACGAACTTGTAACCGTTCTTCTGCTCGTTAAGGATGCAGTCATAGAGACCGATCTCGGTGAAACTGCTGACATAGCTTTCGTCGCTGGTTTCCCAGTTGTGGGTGTTCCAGGTCTTTGGGGAAGTGGAAAGGTAAGTGTTGTAGGTGTGGCCTTTTGAAATATCGGCCTGACTGCAACCTGCAAGGTAGCCAAGGCCCATAAGAGCGCTGGCACCCAGGATAAGAATTTTCTGTTTCTTCATTTTTTTACTCCTTTATCGCAGCCAAAGGGGACCATTACGATCCCCCTCGGTTTTTTGTTGTTGTGATTAGGCAAGGATGCCAGGGTTGTCATTGGCAGCCGCAAGAGTCGAGAAGTCGAAGGTTGTGGTTCCAATGTCAGAGAGAGTCATCTTCATTCCGAAGTAGCCATCGTCGAAGCCGAGAGGGGCATACATGGATAAGGTGATTTCAATTTCGTTGGTCGCGGAATCGACGCTGAAGCTGGTGTATCTGCTGTAGAGCGAGAGGGCGTGGTAGTCGCCACCATTGAACTCTTGAGGTTCGGTCCACATGGTGCCGAGGTTGCCTTTGCCACCGGCGATGACGTTGTTCAAGACGCTGTAGGTTGGTCCGCCGAACATGTTGAGCAACTGCTCGAAGAGGAGGTTGCCCTTGGTGGTGCGGTCATCGTCTCCGACATCACCGGTGAAGATGGTCTTGGTTCCGTTTGTCTTCTTGCTGGTCCAGTTGACAGCGTCGCAAGCAGCGGCAGTGACGTTGTTGGCAGCCATCTGCTTCACCTCGTTGAGAGTGAAGACATCGGTGGTACCAGCGATGGCGGTACGGGCTGGAAGGACTTTGGCAGTCTGATCGGCGTTGTCAGCGAGTCTAGTGCTGTAGGCGGCACCGCTGTCATTCCAAACGGCAGAGATGTCGTAGAGTGAGTAGTCAGCGGCTTGGCTGTATCCGGCAGCGGTCTGAGAGAGCTCTTTGCGCTTGTATTCGGTGTAGATGCCAGTTGAGGTGTATTTCTCGGTGATGACGGCATCGCAGGAACCGAAGAGGTTAGCGACTGCGCCACCGGCGACATCAGCTTCAGCTGGGACGATCTTGTTGCCATCATCGTCGTAGGCATAGGCCTCGAGGGTGAGGGTGAAGTTGCCTGCGGTGTTAGCAGCTAAGAAGGCGGTTGTGATTTCGTTAGAGGTGATCTTGGCTGGGATGTATGAGGCATCGGCAATGGCGGCGTTCATCCAAGAGAGCTCGGAAGATCCGATGGCTTCGAGGATAAGGGTGCACCAGACAGCATTGTCAGTATCGTCGCCAACGATGATATCGAAGGTAGCGATATCTGGGTTGCCATCGATGTTGATGTCTTGGAAGCCAGCGAAGGCAGCGCCGTAGTATGGGAGTTCAACGCCGTTGGATTTTGGATGGGAAAGGCCGCTCGCCCACATGAGGCTCTCAGCGAAGGTTGGGCTCATGAGGAGGATGTCGTCGCCATCTAAGCTGATATAGGTCGAATCAGCGGCGTCGAGTTCGATTGGCATCGTGACATAGTACCAATCGTACTGGCTGAGAATGCCAGGCTCGAAGGATGGGACTGGAGTGTGGTTGGCGCCCTCGGTGTAGGTACCCTGATAGCCATTGCCATCAGAGAGTTTGGCAAGGATGAAGTTATCTGGATTGCCATTTTCGTCGACGGCGAAGAGATCGTCTGGATCATAAATGACCGAGTATCTGGCGTTATGGAGAACTTTCCATAAACGCTGGTCTTGACCATTGTCATCCTCATAATGGACATCGATGGTGAAGTTCTGTGGATCGTCGAGAAGTGGCTCAAGGAAGGCCTCCATCTTGATCTGATCGTTGCTAAGGACGGTGACGTCGAGCTTGGTTACAAGACCACCAGCGGTGACGGTGATGTAGAAGGTTCCGACCTCAGAGCCTTTGACCTTATGGCCATCGATGGTGATGGACTTGGCGTTGGTGCTGAGTTCGAAGTTCTTGTCGGTAGAACCGTCGCTATACTCGATGGTGATGAAGTTATCAAGGTTAAGGAAGATGTTTTCCTGAAGGAAAGGAATCTCCTTTTCACGCTTGATCTTGGATGGATCCTTATCGGCTACAGAAGTCGATGCGGAACCCTCATTACCATTAGTGCTGCTGTCGCTTGGTGTTCCGCAGGAGCCTAACATTGCGAGTGCAGCTGTGGACATAAGCATTAGCTTGGTTGCAAATTTTTTCATAATTGTCTGCTCTCCTTTCTTGAAAGAGTGAGGTTAATATAGAACACATAAGCCAATTTTCAATAATTATTTTATTTTAAATAAAAAGGCGGACTCGGCTCATGGGGCCTTTTTCAAAAAGGCGGGACCACCGCAACTGCAGGTTTCTAGACATTTTGAGGTCTTTTTCCGCCTTTGTAAGCGGTTTCACTTTATCGTCAAGATAAATTCAGCGCCGATGAATCCGCCTTTACGATTGTCCAAAAATCGGTAAGAAATTCTCAAATGAGACACGCATATATGGAAAACGCGTGGGCGCGCTTTTCGCATTTAGGGGCTATCAAAAGGAGCTCGAAATAGAGTAATATGATTCAGTCAAATGGCACCAAAAAGCATCTACGAACAAGTGGCCGAAACGGTTAAAAGAATGCCTTTCGCAAGGGCGATCGTTTTCGAAAACAAGAAATACAATTACCGTCAATTTGGAAGGGAAATATTGAAGGCGGCCGGAAGGCTTTCCGCAATCGGAATCAAGCCTCGCGATGTCGTCACCGTCCTTCTCCCGAACTGCCCTGACAGCGTTTTCATTTTCTATGCCTTAAGCGCGATCGGCGCGATTGCCTATAACATCCACCCTCTCACCCCTGGGCCAACCGTGGCGAAGATGATGAAGAAGGTCAAATCCAAGTATTGCGTTTCACTCATTAACACCGCTCACGAGCTATGGGAATCGATGCCAAACGATGTCAAAGTTATTGGCGTCAATCCATACGTCGGAATCAGCTTCTTCAAGGCCTCCTACCTCAACTACTTAGGCAGGAACACCGAAGGGGTCATCAAGTACTGGAAAATCAAAGGAACCCCCGCAATTCCGCTATATTCCCCAAAAGAAGAGAAGGAAGATGCCGTCTATCTCAACACCGGCGGAACCAATGGAGAGCCTAAAGTCGTCCGCATTTCAAATGAGTCAATGAACCATATCGGTTTGAACTCATACCAGCTCATCGGAGGCAAGGTCACCGACATCAGCATCATGACCGCTGTCCCAATGTTCCACGTCCTTGGTTTAGGCATGGCCATCCATGTTCCTTTCGCTATGGGCGGAAGCGCCTGCCTCATCCTCAAGTTCAACACGAAAGAGGCCATCAACCAGATGAAGAAAGGCAACGCCACCGTCATCATTGGCGTACCTGCCTTATATAACGCGCTCCTCAGCCGCGACAAATTCTATGGACCTCATTTAAAGAAGCAGATCGTTGCCTATCTTGGTGGCGATTCTTGCCCAATGAGTCTCATCGAAAGATGGAACGGCGCGATGGAGAAATATGGCTCAAAAGCCAGGCTCTATGTCGGTTATGGCTTAACCGAAACCAGCACCGCTTGTAACGTCAACACCTTTGGTGGCCGTAACAAATATGGCTCCGTCGGCAAACCTCTCCCAGGCGTTCTCAATAAGATCGTCGACCCAGAGACCGGAGAAGAACTCTCAGCCGGCAAATATGGTGAGATCCTCATCGGAGGACCGTCCGTCATGACTGGTTACTACGGCGACGAAGAACTTAATAAAAAGACCTTGTTCTTTGATAAAGAAGGGAATCCATGGCTCCACACGATGGACTATGGCTGCATCGATGAGGATGGCTACCTCTACTTCAAGCAAAGACTAAGGAGAATCGTCAAGATCAACGCCGAAACCCTTTGTCCAAGCGATGTCGAGGAGGTCGTCAATTCCCTCCCTGGCATCTATGAGTCATATTGCTATGGCGTTCCAAATAGCCGCAAAGGCAATGTCTTCAGACTCATCGCCGTCATCAGAAGAGGCGACCACCCATGGTCCGAGGAAGAAGCCGAGAAAGCCATCAAAGAAGCGATCAAAAAATCGCTTCCTCCAGCCTACTTCCCAGACAAGATCATCTTCATGAAGAAGCTTCCTAGAACCCCAATCGGAAAGATAGATATCTCTCAAATCGAGGGAGCAGAAGTCAGATAATCTCGCACTCATCGCTATTTTAGCGATTTAATGCCACTTGTCTTTTTAAAGTGGTAAACTTACCACCGACACGTTTTTTATTATGACCTGGTTTTACGAATTCTTACATTGGCTATGCGGAACGATGGAGATGCCAACCTCCTATGGTTGGTTCCACTTCATGATGGTCGGAGTCACCATCGCTTTGCTTGTCGTTTATATCGTCCTTTGGAAGAAGGCCGATGAGAAGACTTTCAGGAGAATCATCTTCTGGACTTGGATCGTCCTTGTCGTCCTTGAGACCTTGAAGCAGCTCACCTACAACTTCTGCTATAACGAAGAGAATCCTGCAGAATCCACCTTCTCATATTTCTGGAATGGATTCCCCTTCCAATTCTGCGCGACTCCTTTGTACGCCTACCCATTCATCGTCTTCATCCCTAACAAAGGAAAGGTTTCCTCTTTCTTCTGGGAGAGCTTCGTTGGCTTTGCCGCGTGCTTCGCTTCCTTTGGCGGCGTCGTCTGCCTCGTCTACCCCGAGCAGCTTTTCACTGAACTCATCTTCATCAACATCCAGTCACTTCTCTACCATGGCCTCATGTTTGTCACCGGTGTCTTCACCTGCGTGTGGCTTGGAAAGCGTTTCAACCTCAAATTCCTTGGCAAATCCCCTGTGGTTTTCCTTTTCTTCGTCGCTTTGGCAATGATTCTTAACATCACTTTCGTCAAGGGTGGCATCGTCCCAGAAGGCAGAGCATTCAACATGTTCTTCATCTCCCCTTACTTCCCTTGCACCCTTCCTGTTTTGGATTCCATCTATCCTCTTGTGCCTTATCCAGTATTCTTACTCCTCTATATAGTCGGGTTCACTCTTGTGGCCTTCCTCTTCTTCGAGATCGTCTACTGGATCTTATGGGTCATCAGGAAGCTCGCACCTCATAAAGAAGCGAGCCTCGCGACTGAACAACAATAAACGGCTGTGGCCGTTTTTTTATTACTTTCCTTTAGGAAGAATTATCTCAATGATAAGATATGTGGCTGATAGGAGACTATTTATGGAACACTGCGAAGCATATATGAAAATCCTTCCTTATCTTGAGAAGATGAGGAGACTAAGGACCACCACATCGATTATCTATTACGACCTTGCCTGCGTAGCAGGAAAGGACGCGATCAAAGACGAATCCGAGCTTCTTAACCACTGGTTCGCTGAGCTTGCGAAGATCTCGCAGGACAAAGACTTCATTGCCATGGTCAAAGAAGGCAAAGAAGACAAGAATGCGAATCCTATGGAGAAGAGGCTCTTTGAGAACCTCTACAAAGAGATCGAATTCATGGAGAAGTTCACTCTCGATGAGTATCTCGAATACAGAAACACCATCTCAGACTGCAATGAGCAATGGAGAATCTGCCGCCCGAAGAACGATTTCAAAGGCTGGCTCCCATACTGGAAGAAACAAGTCGAGTCTTCTAGGAAAGTTGCTAGGAAGATGATGAAGGAAGGCCAGACCCCTTATGACACCTGCCTCGATTCTTATGAGCCAGGGAACAACGAGGCCTTCATCGATTCCATCTTCAACCCATTGAAGGAAACCCTTATCCCATTGCTTAAAAAGGCCAAAGAAAAACAAAAATCCTATGCAATTCCTGCTTTAAAGAGCTACGACAAGATCAAACAGAAAGAGATGTCCTTAAGGATGCTCAAAGCCATCCATTACGACATGGATAAAGGCGCCCTTATGGAATCCGCACACCCATTCAGCGATGCCTTTGCGAAAAACGACGCCAGAGTCACCACCAAGTTCCTTCTTGAGGATTGGAGAAGCAACGTCTTCACCTGCCTTCACGAAGGTGGCCACGCCCTTGAGTTCCAGAACTGGACCGACGAGATGTTTGAGAATCATGTCGAGAACATGGCCACTAGCGCTATTTGCGAAACCCACAGCCGTTTCTTCGAGAACATCATCGGAAGAAGCAAGGCCTTCATGCCAATCCTTCAGAAAGACGCTAGCGAGGCTCTTGATCCTGAGTTAGGCAAGATTGATGGAGAAGCCTTCTACCATCTCATGAATGAGATCCAGCCTTGGTTAATCAGATGCGAGGCCGATGAACTCTCATATTGTCTCCACATCATCATCCGTTACGAAATAGAGAAAGACCTCATCAACGGCAAGATCGAATGTGAGGATGTCCCTGCCATCTGGAAACAGAAATACCACGACTATCTTGGTGTTGACGTCACAAGCGACAAAGACGGCTGTATGCAGGACACCCATTGGTCAGAGGCCTTATGGGGCTACTTCCCTTCATACGCTTTAGGAAACCTCTACGGCGCGATGATCAAAGAGAAGATCGAAAGCGAGATGGACTTCGAAGGTGCGATCAAAGAAAACCGCATCGACAGGATCGTCGCTTGGATGAGAGAGAAGGACTACTGCTACGACTATCTCAAACCAAACGATTGGATCATGAAGGTTGTGGGCAAGCCATTAAGCGCTGAACCGTATATCAAATACCTCAAAGAAAAGTTTGAGTAAAAAGAAAAAGGGCTGTGATTTGCGGTCCTTTTTTGTTTTTTTGTCGAAGAAAAAACCTCCCAAGAGACGATCTTGAGAGGTTCTTGTTTAACTAGCGTTAGTTAGTTCTTCCACATATGGACATCAACGCTATTGCTTGTTGATAAAGCGCTGTTAGGGTTGTACTGACAGAAAGCGATAAGATACTCTCTTCCTCCAACCATGTTGTTGACGACTACTTTTGCATTGAGGCCGTTGCCACTGTCGTCATCATAGTAGACGTCCGAAGTGTAGGTATCGATAACATAGCAGTAAGTGTCGAACTCAGAGCTAAGTTCAACGGTGTGTTTGCCGTCTGCAACAGGGGTGTAGTTGAATAAGGACACTTTGTATCTGTCACACCACAAACCATAAGTGAAGTTGTCGTGGTTGATGTCGTCTAAATCCATTGCGCAATTGTATGGACGCCAATCTTGTGTAAAAGCAAGAGGCTGGCAAACCAAGAGCTTGTTGCAGTTGATTGCGTATGAAGTATCAAACGACTCAACCTTGAGCTTATAGGTGACACCAGCTTGGCAATAGTATCTGATGAGGCCGTTATAAGCATAGCCGTGCGCGTGGTAACCAGTATGTAATCCGGTTTGGGCTAATAAGTTGTAGTTGTTGTCATATAAGTACATCCTAATGCCTTCTTTGCCGACGGTTTGGAAGACGGTGTCATCGCTTCTTGAAACGGTGATGTTGTACATGATGGATTGTCCAACGGCGAGGTTAATCGATTGCCTCACCAATCTGTTTGAAGGGTTCCAGCTTATGGATCCGGTTAAATCTGCTGGCACTGGCTTTGTAACCAAAATGAGGTTTGAGTTGTAGCCTCCAGTGTATCTGTTTCCGTTTTCCTGGAAGCTTGACACTCTGATGTAGTAGCAAGAGCCGTAAGAATTCATCAAGGTCGACCAATCAGAGGAGCTTAAACGATAGGACTCGCTATATGAGGTTCTTGTGAATAAAGTCGATCTCCAACCATCAAAGAAAGTGATCTCGTAACGTGTTGAGGCGAATGTTGTAATCGATGTGTTGAGGGTCCAGTTCCAGCTGTAAGCGGTATTGGTTTTTCTCCACGTGATGAGAGGAGCCTGGGAGACGGTTCCTACACCATTAACGACAGGGTCTGGTGAAAAACCCCATTCTGCCATAATTTCACCAAAGCTATTGATTTCATCAAAGGAGTGGGTCGAACAGAAGTAATCCGCGAAATCATCGAACGTCTCAAGATTGCAGTTTTGACCTGCGCTAATCATCAAATCCCACAATCCTTGGTGTCCTAAAGCCATGTGATCATGAGCTTCATTTGAAGGGTCGAACATATCATAAAGAACGGCAATGATGTCATGTTCGCAGCCTTCGCCATATCTGACGAAGCCTGTTTCCAAATTCGCGTTCCAACCATCGTCGGAATCGTAATAATAATCGATACCGCTATAGTTGTTGAATTCGCCAGGGAAGTACTGTCCAACCATGTTTCCAAAAACAGTTGGCCAAGCTTCACCCCATGTAAGCCTTAAACCCTTGTCTTTATCGTCTGCCGGAAGACTATAGCCACTGAAATAGTGAGTTCCTCCAGGATTACGACTTAAATTGTAGATTTTCTGTATACGGTGACCGTACTCATGAAGA
The DNA here is from genome assembly GCA_017540455.1 of Bacilli bacterium. Classification (GTDB taxonomy): domain Bacteria; phylum Bacillota_I; class Bacilli_A; order RFN20; family CAG-826; genus UBA4951. The sequence continues at coordinate 21,504 of JAFYAZ010000002.1, forward strand.
ATAACATCTGGGCCGAGGTACGCCGTATCTCTTAAAAAGATACCATTGTTATTGTGATAGCAACCTTCCTTGTAGGGGTAAACGGCTGGACAAAGAGCGGGGAAACTCCCGGACATGTCTTTGACATACTTGGCTCCAAAGATCAGAGGTCTTAATGTCTGCAAAGCACGGCCCAAATAAGATGTGCTTCCATATTTTTCCGTGTTGAAGGTCACCGTAGCTCCGTATCCATTAGACACTAAATCAATGTCTTGGAAGTAATATGAGTCGGAGAAATCTTGAGTCTTTTCAACACGAACGATTTGATTTGAAGAAGTCAGTTTGCTGTACGAGAAAAGGCGCAAATGGTCAGTTCCACTTGCAATCGAAGATTTGTAGATCCTTCCACTTGCATCCGTATGAAGGGTGCTTAGTACGGTTCCTTGGCTATTAAGGCATCCCACCGCAACATACTTCAATGGGCTGACTCTGTTATCGCTGTCTTTCAACTTGAATGTGTAGTAGGTGTTACCGGTTGTTGAGGTCTCGTAATCGATAAACGCTGAATTCGCGTCATCGTTCAGTTCGTTGAATTGTTGGGTCGAAATCCTGTTAGCCTTCCATTCGTTCAACGCGATAAACATATCGGCTTGTTCTTGTGAAACCGTGCTAACGCAGAACCGATTGTTCATACGAGAGAAATAGACGACAAACTGTTTCGAAACGCTGTCACCATTTGCATCATATCCAGATAACAGGATGGTGGTGCCATACCTATCTCCAAAAAGAGTAGTATTGACGGTCATCGTGAATTCAATTTTGTCCGTTTGGTTGCTCACGATTCTGTCGAATGACAAAGGCCCGCTAATCGTTGTTACCGAAACGTTGCTTAAAGGACCGTTGTTGATTTTGGCGATAAGATAAGCTTTTGATTGTCCGCTTTCTCTATATTCTTTGTCCTGTTTAGGAACGATGTCGCCAATAGAGGCACCTGAAGCATATTTCTTAGGATCAGACTGAGCATCCTCGGCTCGTATAACTTCTATGCCATCGTTATTTAAAACGTTTGCTTGTTTATTGGTGTTTCCTAATGAGCCAAGTGAAGGCAGCATCAAAAAACCCATTAAACCTAATAGTAGTTTCATGTTTTTCCCTTTCTATTTTTTGATTGCTGTAAACAAGGCCTTAGGTTACATCAACGATGCCATTATAGAAAAAACGAAACACATAAAACAAGACAAACGAGAAGATTTTTACAAAAAAGAAAAAAATGTCGTTCTCGACAAAAGTCCGACATTTTTTGTAAACTTGAAAATTTTCGATTAAACTAACGCTCTTCGCGGAAGTAATTGACGCCAAGAGAGCCTGGCGGCAAGACGTTTTTCTTACCGAATATTGAGGTGAAGATAAGAACGACGACGGTAACGATGTATGGCGTAAGAGTAAGGAACATACCCGTAACCATATCAACGTTGAGATAGCTTGGAATGGAGTAAAGGAAGGCGAAGAGGATAGAACCGGCAATCGCGATAAGCGGATTCCAGATCGTGAAGATGACGAGGGCCAAAGTCATCCAGCCATATGACTGAAGCTCATACGTGCCATCCCAGCTTCCTTGGGATTTGATTAAGTAGAAGAGACCGCCGATGCCAGCAATGCCGCATCCGACGATGGTCGCAAGGTATCTGTACTTGTCGGTGTTGATGCCAGCCGCATCAGCAGTAGCTGGGTTCTCACCAACCGCCCTAAGGGAAAGACCGATTCTTGTCTTATTTAGAACGATGAAGACAACAATGGCCAAGATGAAGCAAATATAAACAAGGGAAGGCTGGGAGAAAATGTTCGCTACAGGGTTGTTGCTTGAGATGAAACCCATGTGCCAATTGGCGTCGTCGTAGATCAATCCGCCATCGGAAAGAGTGGCGTTTGTGAAGTGGAATCCATAGATTTTGCCAACCCTCTCACATAAATCGAATCCATCGCCTGAGCGCAAAAGGGACATGAAGAAGTCTCCAATGCCGGCGCCAAAGGTGGTAATGGCCAAACCAGTGACGTTCTGATTGGCTTTAAGCGTTGTCGTGAGGAAGGAATAAATTAATCCGCCAAGAGCGCCGAAAGCAAACGAGAACACAATTCCTAAAAGGATCAACAAAGCGTATGAAATGAATTCAACGAATCCAAACGCATTCGCCGTTACAGGCATCGCCGGGTAAATCAATCTCATGTAGATGAGCGAACCAAGCGTTCCGCCGACAACACCGAAGCACATGATGCCAGGAATGCCTAAGTTGAGGTTGCCTGCTTTCTCGCTGATGGTTTCTCCGATGCAGCCAAACAAGAAGACAACGCTTAATGTGATAACACCTGGAAGTGAGCTTAATACTGCCATCTTATTTGCCCTCCTTCTGCGACTTCTTTCTGCCGCTTGTTGCCTTCTTTGAAGGACTCTTTTCGGGTTCTGAATCTTCCATCGAGCCTTCGTCTAAGCTGTCGATAGCATCTTTGACAGGCTTCTTTTCGGGTTTGTCTTTGATTTTGAACAGTTTCTTGAAGAAACGGACCACCGCACCAAAAACTTTCTTGAAGAAGCGTCCCACTGCCGTAAAGACCTTCTTGAGGAAACGGCCAACTGGCCCAAACACCTTCTTGAAGAAGTTGCCGATTATTTCAAAAATATCGGTTTCTTTTCCGTTCTTGTTGTACATGATCTTGTATTCGACAAGGAACTCAGAGGCAATAACGAAGAGGAAGATCAAACCCATGACGATGTTCGTCGCCGAATCGTCGGTGATGTATCTTGAGTTCGACATCTGAACCTGGCTCATGCCCTTCGTGATGAAGGTGATGAACATGGCGGTTCCGATGGAAATGATTGGATTGAACTTTCCAAGCCAAACAGCCATGATCGCTGTGAAGCCCATGCCTCTGTGGGTGGTTTCTTTGGTGATTGAGAAATCGATGCCTGAGGCGATAAGGAAGCCAACGAATCCACAAATCGCGCCCGATAAGATCAAAGTACGGATAATGACCTTCTTGCTGTTGATGCCGACATAGCGGGCGGTATTGATCGATTCGCCGACAACGCTTAATTCATAGCCGTGTTTGCTGTATTTGAGATAGAGGAAGAGACCGACAAAAGTGGTTGCAACAAGCAAAATGATCAAAACATTGCTGTTAAATAGAATTGGAAGTCGGCCATGCGCTTGAGCTGGAACGATGTTTGATTCGTCTGGGAATCTCCAGTAGATGTAAATGCCAACGAGACCCGCCGCGATGTAGTTCATCATAAGGGTGAAAAGGGACTCATTGGTATTGAAGAAGGCTTTGAAGATGGCTGGGATGGCTGCCCAAATCGCACCGGCGATGATTGCCGCGACCAAAGAAATGATAACAATCACGAAATCAGGCATCGTGCCGCCAAGCTCAACCATGAGCATGACGCAAACAAGCGCGCCAGCCAAGATCTGGCCGTTTCCGCCAAGATTCCAGAATTTCATCTTGAAGGCTGGGATGAGAGCCAAACCTACGCCAAGAAGAAGGGCGCTGTCCCTCAAAAACTCCAAAAACTTGTCTAAGGAACCAAAGGCGCCGATAAACAAGTTTCCAAAAGAGACGAATGGATTGATCTTGCTATAAGCCATCGTAAGGACGAGAAGGCCAAAGAAAACCGCAACCAAAATAAACCCAAAGCGAACGAGAACCGATTGCCATAATGCCATGTTGAAACGCTTCTCAACATGAAAGAGTTTCTTCTTTTCTTTTTTGGCCTTTTCCGTTGGAAGCGGTTTGGCCGCATTATTGTTCTTAAGCATTGTTCTCGCCTCCGGTTTCTTCTTCGTCTTCGTTTTTCTTGGTCATAAGCAAGCCAACTTCCTCTTTGGTCGTGGTTCTGGCGTCAACAATACCAGAGACCTTGCCTTCGCACATAACGAGGATGCGGTCGCAAAGAGCGAGAAGGACATCAAGGTCCTCTCCGACAAAGATGACTGCGCTGCCCTCCTGCTTTTCTTTATCAAGAAGGTTGTAGATGAGATAAGAGGAATTGATATCAAGTCCGCGGACAGGATAGGCGGCCATAAGAACCTTTGGAGAAGAGGAAATCTCTCTTCCAACAAGAACCTTCTGAACGTTGCCACCAGAGAGTTTTCTGACTGGGGTGTGAAGGTTTGGAGTAACGACATCGAGTTCGTGAACGATTTCCTCAGCAAGGGCTTCTGGTTTCTTTCTGTTAACAGCGATGCCTTTGCCTTTGCGGTAGCTGCGAAGCATCATGTTGTCGACAAGGTCCATGTTTCCGACAAGACCCATGCCTAAGCGGTCTTCTGGAACAAAGGAGAGACGGACACCAAGCTCACGAATGGTTCTTGGGTTGAGGTTGCGGAGATTATAGATTTCGTTTTCGTTGAAGATGATTTTCTCGGCATTGACGAGCTCTTTGATCTTCTTGCTGCTCATGC
>JAFYAZ010000032.1 GCA_017540455.1 Bacilli bacterium
CTAATGCGTTATTAAAACGTTTGTAGTATAGTACTTCTTGCGAGTTGGAGGCGTACCCAAGAGGCCGAAGGGGACGGTTTGCTAAACCGTTAGACGGGGATTCCCGTGCTCGAGTTCAAATCTCGACGCCTCCGCCACTCATCAAAATCAACCGTTCTAAGTGAACGGTTTTTTATTTCTTGTAAAGAGATTTTGACATTTCTTTGCGCCCATATGCGCGAAATACCTAAATTAATTTCATTTTTAGTGAAAGAGCTTTTTTGCACTTTTTGTAGCAAGATTGTCGTATATGGTCAAAACTGAAAAATCCTCGGCAAAAATAAGCTATTTTGTGTAAATGTCGAAGATTTTGGTAGCTTCGTTTTTCCTCATTTTGAATTAAATAAATATTTAATAATAGGGACGCATGCGAAATATATCGTCCAAAAATCACAAGATTGTCATGCTTGTAGTAAGCGCTTCCAAAATAGAATACTCTCGAAACAGGACAAGTGCGCGTGCTTTTTGCATGTTATTCTTGTGCCCTCATGCGCCCAATTGGCGGCCCGTCAGAAGCGCATGTGACTAAATAACGGACCGAGAAAGAAAGAAAGCAAGAACAATGAAAAAATTGAAATTGTTAGGTGTTCTTGGTGTCTCCGCGTTGATGATGATCGGCGCCGCTGCCACCTCTGCAACATCCTCCGACAGAATGATTGATCAGTATGTCGGTGCGCATCAAGGCAAGTTCTACAGCGAGTATTTAACCAGAAACGATCTCATCGCGGCTGGTTCTGCTTGCAACTTAGAGATTGCCAGAGAAGGTATGGTCCTTCTCAAGAACAAAGACGGCATGCTTCCTCTTAAAGATGTTCACAAAGTTTCCATCTTTGGTAAGAACAGCAAGAGCGACAAGTGGCTCCGCGGTGGTGGCGGATCCGGTTCCGGCCGTATCAACGGCGAGACTGGCGTCGACATCGAGCAGTCCCTCACCAAGGTTGGCATGGAAATCAACCCAACCCTCAAATCCTTCTATAGCGGAAGCTCTTCCGGTTCCGGCCGTGAAGGTACAACCCGTTATGACGGTATCTGTGACTTAGCCGTCGGCGAAACCCCAGTTGCAAGTTACACCGATTCCGTCAAAGAAAGCTTTGACGAATACAACGACGCTGCCTTCGTCGTCATCGTCCGTTCTGGTTCTGAAGGTACTGACCTTAAGGCCATGGATGCCCGTGACACCAAAAACAGCGCCCCATCTGACAAGCACTTCCTCGAGCTCTCCGAGAACGAAGAAGACATGCTTGAGATGGTCAAAGAAAAGTTCGACAAGATCATCATCCTTCTCAACTCCGGCAACGCCTTCCAGTGCGACGCCTTCGAGAACGATGACAAGATCGGTGCCGTCCTCTGGATGGGTACCCCAGGTGCCGTTGGCGCCCAGGCTATCGGTGAAATCGTCACCGGTGCCGTCAACCCAAGCGGACACACCGTCGATACTTGGACCCGTGATCACAAGAAGAACCCAACCTATCAGAACTTCGCTGATAACTCCCAGACCTTCACTGACGAGAATGGCGAACTCTATCGCGATTCCAACGGCGAACCAATTCCAAACCACACGATGATCAACGCCGATGGAACCCCAACCAACACCTGCACCGAGGCTCGTTGGGTTGACGAAGAACACAAGGTTCCAAACCGTGGTCTCAACGGCTGCTACGTCGCTGCCTACAACAACTACGAAGAAGGCATCTACGTCGACTACCGTTACTATGAAACCCGCTATGCCGATATGGCTAAGACCGACAAAGCCGCTGCCGATGCTTGGTATGCTGGCGAAGAAGGTGTTATCTACCCATTCGGTTATGGCTTAAGCTACACCACCTTCTCCCAGGAAATCACCAGCTTTGACCCAGCCGAGGGCACCGTCCTCACTGGTAACAAGAAGCTCGTGAACATGGAAGTCAAGGTCACCAACACCGGTGACGTCGCTGGCAAGGATGTCGTCCAGGTTTACTGGAAAGCTCCTTACACCCCTGGCGGAATCGAAAAGGCTGACCACATCCTCTGCGCCTATGGCAAGACCAAGATGCTTGAACCAAATGAGTCTGACACCGTCAAACTTAGCTTCAACATCCAAGATGTTGCTGACTATGACTACACCGATGCTAACAAGAACGACTTCAAGGGCTACGAACTTGATGAAGGCGAATATGAAGTTCTCCTTATGAAAGACGCCCACGAACAGATCGCTTCCAAGAAGCTCAGCGTCAAGAAGGGTGGCATCCAGTACAAGTACGATCGTTACACCGGTACTGAGGTCAAGAACCAGTTCTCTGACAACACCAGCTTCCAGTGCTCCCTCCCAATGGAGAACACCATTGGATTCGACCACATGAGCCGTTCCGACTTTGCCGCAACCTTCCCGAAGCACCCAACCATGGAAGAGCGTACTCTTAAAGATGGTTCGCGCGCTGAAGAATTCCTTACCCACTCCTTCGTCATGGGCGACCTCGACGTCGAGCATAATGGCTACGTCTCCGAAGAAGCCTACAAGACCAAGGAAGACATCGAAGCCCTTGGCTGGACGCAGGAAGTTGATTCTCTTGCCAAAGCCGATCGTACTCAGCTCTCTGAGATGTTCGGTGTCGACTTCAACGATCCAAAATGGGATGAATTCCTTAATGAATTCACCTACGCCGAACTCCGTAAGTTCGTCGAAGATGGCGCTTTCCACAACCCAAGAATGGACGCCATCGGCAAATCCAACACCACTGACTCCGACGGTCCAAACCAGTTCGAAATCATCTGGTGGTGTGGTGAACCAACCGTTGCCGCTACCTTCAACCTCGCCCTTGCTGAAGAACAGGGCAAGATCATCGGCTGCGAATCCTTCTTCGTCGATGGTACCTGTGGCTGGCTCGGCTGCGCCGTCAACACTCACCGTTCACCATTCGGTGGCCGTAACTTCGAATACTATGCCGCTGACCCATTCTTAATGGGCCGTATGGCTGGCAAAGTCGTCGATGGTGCCTCCAAGAAAGGTGTCTACTGCTACTTCAAACACTTCTGCGTTAACGATCAGGAAAAGAACCGTGAAGGTACCATGACCTTCGTTGACGAACAAGCTCTCCGTCAGATCTATCTCCGTTCCTTCCAGATGGTCATCCAGGAAGGCCACAGCCGTGGCATCATGTCCTCCTACAACCGTCTTGGTATGATGGAGACTGCCGCTAACTACAACTTACTCACCAACGTTCTCCGCAAAGAGTGGGGATTCCAAGGCGCTGTCATGTCCGATATGGACCACAAGAACAACGGCTCCTTCAACGGCACCAAGTATGAGAACATCAACTGGCGCTGCCTCTCTGGCAACAACGCTCAGCTCGACAACAACACCTATGGTGACAAGATCGAGTGCAAGTGGGACGATGATGAGATGATGGCTTACTTCACCTACAATGGTGAGAAGCATTGGTCCTATTCTTGGTACTACGCCGTCCGTGTCTGCGCCAAAGAAATCCTCTTTGCCGCTGCCAACTGCGCTAAGGTCAAGAACAACGTCCTTGGACAAGAAGTCCATGGCGTCATGAAAGCCTCAACCAACAAGATCAACATCAACGAAGCCGCTGAAATCACCTTCGACCTCGCCGATGATGCCAAGTTCGGTAAAGGCGACGCTGAACAAGCCGTTACCGGCATTTCCGAAATCTCTGTCGACCTCGAGCAGGTCAACCACCAGCTCCCAGCTGGCATGACCGCTGAAGATGGCAAGATCTCCGGCACCCCAACTAAGCGTGGTCTCTATCCAGTCCTCGTTTGGGCCAAGATCACCCTCGCCGATGGTTCTGAGAAAGAAGTTGCTGAAGTCTTCGATATCGAAGTCTACGACGCCAACTACGATCTCGCCGAAACCGGTGAATCCGGCAACAACGGCGGAGCCGAGACCGGTCTCCCATTAGGTGCCATCATTGGCATCGCCGCTGGTGGAAGCGTCCTCGTTCTCGCCGCTGCCTTCTGCATCGTCTGGTTCGTCGTCCTCAAGAAGGGCAAAAAGCCAGAAGCCAAGGCTGAATAAGCCAACAAAATAAACCGCTAAAATAAGCAAAGCTTATAAGTGATTTACTGCTAGGGCCTAAAAACCCTAGCAGTTTTGTTTTATCTAAGATAAAATAAGCCGTATCTATAGGAGAAAAACTATGAAAAAACATTTTTTGTTACCAATCGTTGCTCTCGGATTAGTTGGATTAGTCTCTTGTGACACCACCCCAACCACCTCCGTTCAATCAACGAAAACTTCTGTGACGCGTATGCGCACAGTCACTTTCGATTACAACTACGACGGCGCTCCAGCGGCCTCGGAAGTTCAGGTCGAACTCAAGAAACCTGTCGAGAAACCAGCCACTGACCCAACCCGCGCTGGTTACAAGTTCCTTGGCTGGACTACCGATGAATCTGGCTACAGCCTCTATGACTTCGACACCAAGGTCAAAAATGACATCACCCTCTATGCCGCTTGGGAAGCTGAAGGCGAGACCCAGACCAAGCGTTACGTCTTCGAAGCTGAATACGCTCCAAGCGCCATCTTATTCGAAGGTGCCACCTATTCCGGCGGTGCTACTGGCAAAGCCTGCATCGGCGTCGACTATGACGGCGACTTCAAAGCTTCCAATGGTTTCTTCGTCCACTTCATGTACGTCAAATACGAACCAGAGAGAAACTACGGCTCCAGAATCGAATTCAACTTCGACGCTGCCGCTGCCGGTACCGTCAGCATCCTCTTCCGTCTTTCCGCCGAATATGGCCAGGAGAATGAGGACATCACCGTTACCGACGATATGTGGAAAGCCAAACTCAATGGAACCCAGCTTCACTATCAGACCCTCGTCTTCAAAGATGTTCCAAAGCAGGGTGCTGGCAACAAAGAGTTCGAGGACTTCACCTTAGCCGCCGACGTTAACGTTCAGGCTGGCGCCAACAAGATCGAGTTCATCACCGATAACCAGGTCCTCCTCCAGGGAACCGCTCAGGCTACCGCTCCAATGCTCGACTGCCTCAAGATCAAATCCGATACCGAACTCACCTGGTCCGAAGCCAACCCAGACCAAGTTCCAGAAGTCGAATAACCTCTAGAACCAATTAAGGAAATTCTCAAATGAATCCAGTTCTTAAATTTTTCAAGAAAGGAAGCCATATCGCTTGGCTCGCCACAACCTTGGTGGCGACCGCTGTTGCGATCACCGCGAATATCCTCACGGATGAGAACAACACCGACGGCTTCTATAACATCATCTGCTCCACTGAGCTTGGTGGCAAAATCGCCCAGACCAAGTCAATGGAAGATGGCATGGTCTTCAACACCGACCAAGGCATCAACTCCAAGAAAGACGCCCTCGAGAACGCTAAGAAGGTCAGCACCGAAATCTGCGAAGAAGGCATGGTTCTTCTCAAGAACGAGAACAACGCCCTTCCTCTCAAGAAAAACGCCAAAGTCTCCGTCTTCGGCAAGAACTCCGTCAATTTAGTCTATGGTGGCAGTGGTTCCGCCGCTCCTGGCGGAAACGAGGAAAAGAAGACCATCTTCGATTCCCTTGAAGCTGCAGGCTTCACCTACAACAAGAAGCTTGAGGAATTCTATAAGGACAATGGCAAATCCAGTGAGCCACGTTCTGGCAACCCAGGCATGGACGACCAGAAGAACGGAAAAGCTCCAGTTCTTGCCACCGGTGAGACCGAAATCTCCAAATACACCGACGACATCAAGGACAGCTACGCCGAATATGGCGATGCCGCCCTTGTCGTCTTCTCCCGTATCGCAGGTGAAGGTTGGGACCTCCCACGCGTCGGCGCTGACGATCCAGATGGACACTATCTCCAGCTCGACAAGAATGAGAGAGACCTTCTCAAACATATCGTTGATTCAAAGGCGTTCAACCACATCGTTGTCTTATTCAACACTTCCAACAACATCGACTGCGGCTTCCTCAAATTCGCGGATGACCCAGCCTATCAGGAAAAGATCGACGCCGCCATCATGGTTGGCTCCCCAGGTGGAGTCGGCATCATGGCCCTTGGCAGAATCCTTAATGGTGAAGTCAACCCAAGCGGACACACCGTCGATACCCTTTACACCCATTACGAAAACGATCCAACTTGGATGAACTTCGGCGACAACCGCGTCTTCGATAGCGACAAGTACGCTTTAAGCCTCGAAGACATTGAGTCCGGCGACAGAAAACGTCTCCTCGACTTCAACTTCTGCGATTACGAAGAAGGCATCTACTTCGGATACCGTTACTACGAAACCCGTGGCAAAGATGACCCAACCTGGTACAACCAGAACGTCGTCTACCCATTCGGTTACGGTCTTAGCTACACCGAATTCGAGCACCAGCTCGTCAACAAGAGCGCTCTTGAAGGCGCTGCCTTGACTAACGCTTCCTTCGAAGTCGAAGTCAAAGTCAAGAACACCGGCACCGTCCCAGGTAAGGACGTTGTCGAGGTCTATGCCGAAGCCCCATACACCGTTGGTGGCATCGAAAAGGCCTACAAAGTCCTCGTTGGCTACGCGAAGACCCCTCTTCTTGGCGCTGGCGATGATGCGACCGTTAAGATCACCGTCAACCCATATGACTTCGCTTCCTTCGACTTCAATGACGCTAATAGTAACGCTTTCAGCGGCTATGAGCTCGAAGCTGGCGATTATGTCTTCCACGTTGGCACCGATGCCCACACCGACACCGATACCTTCACCAAGGCATTAGCGAGCGGCATCCAATATGACAAGGATCCTGTCACTAACAAAGGCGTCAAACCTCTCTTCGAGGATGCTGATGACCATCTCCAGGAAAACCTCAGCCGCGCTGACTTCGCTGGCACTATGCCAAAGATGCCAACTACCGCCGATCGTATTGTCGACCAAGCATTTGTTGACAAGTGCAACAGCCGTAACAGCGGCAACAAAGAGGAATACGATGAGATGCCTCTTATGGATCAAACCGTCACCGTCATGTTCAAAGAGCTCTGCAATAAGCCATATGACGATGAGATGTGGGAAACCTTCCTTGATCAGATGACCTTCGAAGAGTACAAAGCCCTCTTCAATGGCGGCTGCTACTCCACCAAAGACATTTTCCGTCTTGGCATTCCAAAGACCACTTCCTTCGACGGTCCTACCGGCATCGTCGCCTTCCTTGGCGATAAAGCCGTCTACGATACCTGCTACTACTGTTCCGAATGCTTAGTTGCTCAGACCTGGAACCTTGAACTTGCTGAAGCTCAGGGCAAGGCCATCGGCAACGAAGCCTTGATCGGCAACGAAAAAGGCGACAAGCTCCCATATACCGGATGGTATGGCCCAGGCGTCAACATGCACCGTTCCCCATTCGGCGGACGTAACACCGAGTACTACAGCGAAGACCCATACATGTCTGGCAAGTGCGCGGCCACCGTCGTCAAAGCCGTTCAGAAGTATGGCGTCTACGTTAACGTCAAACACTTCGCCCTTAACGACCAAGAAACCAACCGTGACACCGAAGGTAAGCTTACCTGGTGCAACGAGCAGGCTATCCGTGAGATCTACCTCAAGCCATTCGAGATGGCTGTCAAAGAAGGTAAAGCCCGCGGCATCATGTCCTCCTTCAACCGTATCGGAACCAAGTGGACCGGTGGCGACTACCGCCTCCTTACCACCGTTCTCCGTAAGGAGTGGGGATTCGTTGGCTCCGTCATCTGCGACTTCCACGTCAACGATTACATGTCCAACAAGCAGATGTGCTACGCTGGCGGCGACCTCAACCTCAACGGCGCTAAGCCATGGTCAAGACCAGACGAAGAGAGCGAAGGCGATGTTACCGTCCTCCGCAACGCTGCCCACAACCTTCTCTACTGTGTCGCAAATTCCAACATCATGACACGTGAGATCACCGGTTACTTCCCACCAGTTTGGCAGACCGCCCTCTGGGTTGGCGAAGGCGTCATCGGCGCTGGCATGATCGTCTGGGGCGTCCTCATCTTCATCCCGTTCATCAAAGGCCTTAAGACCAAAGAAGAACCAAAAGAAGAAGAGGCTCCAGCAGCCTAATAGCCTCACAAAAACTAGGACCGACTAACCTCGGTCCTTTTTTGTTGCCTCTTTTTGAAAATCTTCAGCAAATCCTGCGTCGATTTAATTAATTGTGATCCCTCTTTTTTTGTGGGAAAAGGGTGGTGGTTAAGGTAAAATTAATTCGTCTATTTCCTCAATAAAAAAGCGTCGTTTTCACTTAATAAGGTGTATATGAAAACAGCCCTGGTCATCCCAATCTACCAACCATGTGACAAAGCTTTGCCGTTTTTAAGCACGATCGATCCTTCTTCCTTTGAGAAGATCGTTGTGGTGGATGATGGCTCTGGCGAGAAATACAAACCTATCTTCGATGATATTGCGAAGTTAGATAACTTTGTTGCCCTCTCTTATCCTGAGAACCACGGAAAGGGATACGCTTTAAAGACAGGTTTCAAATATGTGAGAGACGAGCTTCCTGAGGTCAAAGGCATCGTCACCGCTGATGGTGATGGCCAGCACACCTTGGAAGACATACTAAGAGTCAGAGACGAACTTTCCGAAAAAGAGAATATGCTCGTTCTCGGCGTCCGTGATTTCAATAGTCCTGATTGCCCAAAGAGAAACCGTTTCGGAAACAGGTTCTCTAGCCGATATTTCAAACTATCGACCGGTGTCAAAGTCACCGATACCCAGACTGGCCTACGCGGAATCCCATCTAACCTCTTTGAATTATCGATCGGAACGATAGGGGACCGTTACGAATACGAATTCAATTTCCTTAGCGACGCCGTCAAAGCCGCAGGTCTTTCCCAAATCACCATCAAGACCATCTATGATGACAACGCCAATTCGCATTTCCATCCAATCAAAGATAGCCTTAGGGTCTATAAGGTCCCTCTTCTATATGTCTTGGTAGCCATAACGAGCTTCCTCATCGATTTCGGACTCTTCGCCCTCATTTCGCATTTCGGTCCAACCGAGCTTCCAATGATGATCCTCGTCCCGTATATCGGCGCCAGGCTCGTAAGCGGCCCGTATAACTTCTTAATGAACAATTACATAGTATTTCCAGGGAAAGAGGGTTTTGGCCGTAAACTAGGCCGTTACGCCATCGTATTCGTGATAAATATGTGCATTGGCCTAGGACTCCTATATCTCTTTGACTATGTTTTCCCGGAGAACTTCGGTTTGACCCTACTCAAGCTCTTCGTAGAGGCTATAATCTTCATAGTCAATTTCTTCGTTAGCAAGATATTCATCTTTGCTAAGAAGAACCGCAAGAAAGAAAAAGGTAATCAGATATGAAGAAGAAGCCACTCATAATCGTGGGTATCGCATATGCGGTGGCAATCGCCAGCCTTGCGACTACCAACCTTTTGCATAATTTCTTCGGAATCAATGGCGTTGCCGAGCATAAGATCGACGACGATCCTTTCAGCAGCTTTGACGTTTCGACCCCATCATCCTCTTCGAAACCGAGCGCTTCCTCAAAGCCAAGCTCCTCTTCCAAAGCAAGTGAGGAGACTAGCAGCAGCACTAACGAACTCCCTGACAGAGTGGCCAATACCGACCCAAGCCCATATACGGAAACCACGCTTACTTATACAAGGTATAACACGCAAACATATGACCCAGATGGCGAAGCTGTGGATAGCCATGGCAATCCAATCACCTTCTACACCCTTGAGGTGAAGATCAAAAAGATTACCGATTTCAGAACCAACCAGGTCACCGATGCAAACGGATATCCTGGCGATAATTGCTTGAACACCCTTTTCAACCAAGTATCTGAGGTTGAAAAGAAATATAACGTCGATGTCATGGGGGCCATCAATGGCGATAGCTCTTATAACAACCTCGACCATCGTCTTGGGTATGTTCTTAGGAACGGGCAGGTTCTTCGTTCCCAATACAGAACTGGAGTCGATTCCGTTTTCGAGGATCTCGTTCTTTGGAATGACGGAACGATGTCCGTTTACACTGAACCTGGATTCACCGGAACGCTTAGGAATTCATCCATTCCGACTTATTCGACGGATTATCTGACCCGCAACAAAGCGTGGCAAGTGTGGACTTTTGGACCAACCCTCATCGATAACGGCGCCATCTGCGTCAATGACGATGAAGATGTCGCTAGTCCTCATCAAAGCGGCAACCAACGCACCGCGATTGGCTATATTGGCCCATACCATTACATCTTCTTCGTTAGCCAAGGAAGAAGTAAGCCTGACAAATCAGACGGATTCTCCCTTCAGGAAGTCGCGACAAAGCTTCTTGCGAGAGGTTGCACGCTTGCCTATAACCTCGATGGTGGGGATTCTAGTACCTTATACGCCATCTGGGATAATTCCACGAAGAAGTTCCCAAGCAAAACCAGCCCTCGTAAGATAGGAGACATGATTTATGTGGTTGACGCCTAAAAGAAAGATCGGTCTTAGGCAATCGATCATCTGGGTTGGGGTTCTCGTTCTTACAATCGCCTTCAAAGAAATCTATTTCTTCAACTCACACGGTGTCTATAGCGACTATATCGGATTCATTTGGATCCCTCCTTTGATCCTCTTAGCCATTTACGCTTTGCTCTGCCTTCTTCTCCAAATCGACTTTGGTGAGTGGGGGAGGCTTGGACTCAACGCAGGGGTAGGAACCCTCATCGTCTATCAGGCAATCAAAGGCGTCTATGAGATCGCTAGGGTTGAGCCTGAGAACTCAATCGATGTCCGTTGGGCTCCCTTCTTCCTTATCATGGCTATCATCTGCATGACAGCAGGGGCGATCCTCTCCATCATCTACATCGTCAAGTCAAAGAAAAACGAAAGCGAACAAAAAGAAACCCTCTAGGCAAATCTAGAGGGCTTTTTCTTAAAGATATAGGGTTTTTGCAAGGGATTTTAGGTTTTCTTCTTTCAAA
Organism: Bacilli bacterium; assembly: GCA_017540455.1. Taxonomy (GTDB): domain Bacteria; phylum Bacillota_I; class Bacilli_A; order RFN20; family CAG-826; genus UBA4951. The sequence goes on from JAFYAZ010000032.1 coordinate 10,938, forward strand.
ATCTCAAGCAAATCATCTATCGATTTGATTTCTTTTCCTTTTAGGAGGAAGTGGAGGGCGTTCACGACTTCATCGCTTACGGTCATCGCGTCTTTGTAGTTGTCATCGCTTGTGTGATGGAGCTCTTCCTCAACAAGAATGATGAGGGCTTTTCTGATGAGGATCAGCATCGATGGCTCAATCCAATAATCGAATGTCGAGGAAGGGTATCTCTCTTCGAATTTGTTGAGCTTGAGATAGAGAGGAAGCCCATCGATCGCGAAGTGCCATAAGTCGGCGAACATGTAATCAAACGGAGAAGCCTTTTCCATATATTCAATCGCGTCTCCCTCAATGATCTCGATCTTCTCTTTGTAAGGGAAGAAAGGGAGTATGTTCTCTTTGAAGAGCTTAATGACGCGATGGTCTTTCTCAATGACGGCCACTTTGTTCACCTCATCTTTGAGATGAACCATGTAGGCGAAATAGCCTAAGCCAAGTCCAAGGGTGATGACTTTGCCTTTGGCTTTGCCAATCGCTTCTTTCATGGTGTTTATCTCATGAGGGGTTACGCTCATCCAGATACGCTCTTTCTCAAGGAGAGCGAGGAATTCGAAAGGCTTATCGAAATAACCAAATGGAGTTGTTTCTTCAAAGAATCTTCCTTTGACGATCATCTCGTCATAGACGAAGCCAACATGCGAAGGCTTCTTAAGGTAGTCTAATCTGAAAGAACCGTCTTTCTTCGCTTTCGGTCTCACGTTAACGAAGTAGGGGTTCTCTTTGTATTCTTTTGAACTAAGTCTCTTGATCGGATAAGGAAGAGTGCATTCTTCCGCTTTCTCTTCGCCATTGAGAAGGATGTTATAAAACATCGCGGCCGCTTCATTGTCGTCCATGGTCGAAACGAGTTTCTTGAACTCATTGCGGTCTTTTTCGGAGAAAGTGATCTTCATATGAAGATTTTATGATTTCTTTCATCATCCATAAAGCCTAGAATTGCGTTGATGAGAAAGTCCAAAGTCATATTGACCAACATGTGCATGCTCTACCGCGAAGACGGGAGCTTTTTGGTCATCGACAGAAAGAAACAGGATTGGCCAGGCATCAATTTTCCTGGCGGTCATGTCGAAGATGAGGAATCCATTCCTGAAAGCGTCATCCGCGAGATGAAAGAGGAGACCGGATATGACCTCCACTCCGTTGAGGAATGTGGCTATTTCGAATGGAACGTTCCTAAAGAGGGAGTGAGGCATCTTTGCATCCTCTTCCGGAGCAAAGACTTCTCTGGCAATATGCATTCTTCTAAAGAAGGGGAACTATTCTGGATCAAGGAAGAGGACCTAAAAGGAAAAGCCCTCTCGCTTGATTTCGATAAGGTCCTCGAAGTCTGCAAGAAGGGCTTATGACGGTAACGGGACTCCGCCGATGCTCATAACGATTATGAGTAGGAGCGCGCCAACGATCTGATGGACGACATAGATGAAGAGGGTATGCCTTCCGACAAAACAGATCGGCTTTCCCCATCTTCCCTTGAACCAGGATGGGAGAAGGCTCTTTTTCTTTCTATAGACGGTCTTGCCGACGCTTGCGCCAGCGAATACCGCTGTGGTTACTAGCAATGGTGAGAAATAATCATCGCCATGTCTCTTCATGCCGATGAGGAGTTGGCCCATCTCAGTGAAGAATTCTTCAGCGGTATTGAATGGAGGCCTGATGCTTACGAGCGACTTATGTCCGCCATAGGTGAAGTGGATGGCGATTCCAGCAAGCACGGTCAACACGACGAAGGCGATTAACGTATGCCACCATTTTGGGAAGAAGTGATCGAATATCGAATAGATGAGGATGCCGATGCCGAGCGCATGGAGGATGCCGCACCAGATATGCATATCAAACGGCTCAATGAGGTCTGTCCCAAGCTCCAAGGCCATGCTTAAGAAGTTCGCGACCATGAAGATGTTCAAGCCTCTCTTTAAGTTGTTCTTCGAAAGGGTGCAGGAAAGACCTGCCAAGAACATGAACATACCAGCCCAGAAAACCTCAAGGCAGTGGAGGTTCGTGTAGCCATTCAGCAATTTCTGATCCCAGAAATCAAGGACTGACGAACCTTGAGGTTGGGTGATGGAACAGAAAATGAAACGGCAGAATCTTGCGAACGGGACATACCACTCAGGTTCTTGCCCGATGTTGATGTCATAGAAGTCTTTCGGTCCATAACCGAAGGTGTAGCAGAAATGGAGGATGACCATCAAAACGATGGCGACACCCCTAAGGAAGTCGACCTCAAAGATCCTCCCTCTCTTTTCTTTTGGATGGGAGATAGCTCTTGCAGGGGCTAAGACTTTATCCATTCTCTGTCTCGTCCTTTTTCTCTAGTTTGACGAATTTGGAAAAGAAGTTCGTTAGGAAGGAAAGAAGGGCTCCGATGAAGGCGCCAAAGCAGACGTCGCTTAAGTAGTGGTGGCCATCGCTCATCCTGCCAAGCATGGTGATAAGGAGCCATAAGCAAGCGGTGATGAAGAAGATGCCTTGGAGGTTCTTGGTCCTTTCGTTGTATTTGCAAAGCAAAGGGAAAAGAAGGAAGGTTGCGGCGATCGCGCTATGTCCGCTTGGGAAGGAATTGAGAAGGCTTTCATCGACACCCTCAAGTTTGGAAGAGAAATCAAAGAGAGGTTTGAAGGCGTCTAAATCGGTAGCGACATAGATGAATCTTGGTCTCTCGATAAGCTTCTTCAGAAGGAAGACCAAGATGAAAGTGACGGCGAATGAGATGGCGATGATGAAGGCATCCTTGAGAGCGTCTTTTGGATCGGCGTCCTTGAATGCGAAATAGAGAAGAGCGTCAAGGCCCATGGTGATGACCATGCCGCCAAGGAAGCCAATCAAGTGAAGTGAATCATAGAAAACGTCATAGCCAAGGACTAGGCCAGAGACCAAAGGAATTGCAAAAAACGCTGCAAATCCAAGGTATTTTATGTAGTTCTTGCTTGAAGAACGGGTTGCGATAAAGAGAAGTGGACCAGCAAATCCGACAAGGACATAACCTGGGATAGAGCCAACATATTCGATGATTTTTCCAAAGACATTGTCTTGGGCGTAGATCGCTTTAGCGATGCTTAAATCATATGAGGCACCAAGAACGATGCCGACAATAAGGAGAACGCCAACCGGTATCCACCAGAAATTCTTAATTCCATTAACGGACTGTTTCATAACTTCCCTATTATAGCGATTTGACGCAATAAAAGAACACATGGCTTTGTTTTTGTGCCGCCTATTCTGCTTCTAAGAAGCAATTCTCTCAATTCATGTTATACTTTGAGCATGAACAAGAAACCGGAATTCGAAGAGATATTCACCCATACCTCTGCCAATGATCTAGAAATCCTTCATAGCGACAAGTGCAGCTGCCTTTTCTGCCGCCACACGATGAACGCTAGAGACGTCCAAGATTGGATCAGCGACGATAGGGGAGTCACTGCCATCTGTCCTGAATGCGGAATGGACGCTCTTGTCGGAGATGCTTCCGGTTACGTTTTCGATCACGAAAAGCTCAAAGAGCTTAACCTCGCTTTCTTCGGCGAGGATTACATGGAACGCCACCCAGAAGCCGCTAGAACATACTGCGAAAGATATAGGGATGGCAAAATCTCCCACAAGAAAGCCAATGAGGCTCTCTACATCCAATACCTAGCTTTGCTAAGCCGTCTTAATGACCCATACGCCACCTTTGATTTAGCAACCCTTTTGGAATTTGGTTCTGAATTCACAAAACCTGATCCAAAGACCGCTTTCTCTTATTACATGTCTGCTTGCCTTGAAGGCGATGGACAAGCCTTAACGAGAATGGGTGTTCTTTGTGAGTCTGGTGTGTTAGGCGTCGCTGACAATAGGGGCGCTTTCGAATGCTACTCAAAAGCGATGGCGTTTGGCTCCGCTAATGGCCTTCTCCATTTCGCTGATTGCTATCTTAAGGGCGTTTTTGTGGAGAAAAATCCAAATCTTGCCTACCAAATCATTTCCAATTTCTATCCTGATTGCTATTCCCGTTATGTGGCTTCGACTGGCAAGGACCCTCTTGTCTTCGCTGGGCTTTGCTACCGCATGGGCGTCATGCACCAAATGGGCTTAGGCGTTCAGCAATCGAATTTCAACGCGATACGTTTCTTCCTTATGGCCGATAGCGCCTTCTATATCCAAGGAGAGGCTTTCATGGATGGCGAAGACAAAGCCATCTACGAAGATTGTTTCAAACGCATCAACGAACTCGCCAAAGTTCTTAATTACACCCAGAAAGACCCAACCTTCGATGTCGATACATTCGCTGAGAGTTTAGAAGTCAATTCATTTGGAAACCGTGGTGGTTTCGAAGGATGCACCATCAGCGATATCATCTACGACAAGAAAAGGCGTGAGCTTTCCTTCGTCATCAATTCTCCATTCCCAAATCTTATCGTCGACTGCGCTTCAATGTTCGCTGGTTTCATCGGCGAGCCAATCAGATGGATCATGAACGATGTCACAAGTGCCAAATTCGCTGAATCGAATGGTCCTATCGCCTTCAACCGCGTCTATGGCGATGGCGATGAAGGATTCCGTTTCACTATGAACAAAGACGGCACCGAAGAAGAAGTGGCCGAAATCGCTTTAAGCGCCCCAGACGAAGAAACCCACGTCGAGGTCAAACAGCCTGACGACGATAAAAAGGGACAGGCATAATGAAAGCTCTCACACCTCTTAAAAAACATTCTTTTAAGGTTTTCTTAGCGCCTACCCTCAAACTTTTCGAAGTAGCGACAGAGCTCTTTTCCCCGTTCTTAGTCCGTTACATCATCGATGAAGGCGTGGCGAAGAAAGACTGGGGATTCACCTGGAAAACATCCCTCATTCTTTTTGCAATCGCTTTATTAGGCTTTGGTCTAACGATGATCGCCCAATACCTTTGCTCCAGGGTCGCTAGTGATTACGCCCATGACCTTAGGAGAGAGGTTTTCCATAAAGTCAGCTCTCTTAGCGATAAGCAATTAGACGCCTTTGGCAAAGACAAAATCCTCACCATCGTGAGTAATGACACATTCGCGATGCAAAACGGAGTGAACATGTTCATGAGGCTTATCTTTAGGCCTCCTTTCCTCTTTATCGGCGCCACGATCTTCTCCTTCACAATCGATAGGAATGTGGGCATCGTTTTCGTCGTTACGCTCATTATATGTGCCTCCGTCATATTCGACATCATGCGTCGCACAAAAGAAGAATACCCACTAGTTCAAGAGTCTTTGGACCAAATGACTCTTATTTCTAATGACGCTTTATCGGGCATAAGACCAGTCAAAGCCTTCAACAAAGAGGAGTATGAAAAAGATAGGTTCTATGAGAGCGTGGGCACTTATCGAAAGAGGTCAATGAGCCTTGCTGCCATAAACGCTTGGTTCAATCCTTTGACCTTCTTCTTCATTAACGGTGCCCTCATATTCATCGTCATGATAAGCAAACCCGCAGCCAGTAGTGACGACGGTATTACGACTGGCCAAATCGTCTCCCTCGTTTCTTATCTCGTTGCTTGCCTAGCGGCGATGGTCATGTTCTCGAAAATGATTCTTTCCATTAACAAAGCCAGAGCCTCGAAAGAGAGAATCGATTCTTTGCTCGCTATCGAAGGCGACATTAAGAACTCGGGCGTCATCACCAAAGACGAAGAAGCCTCTGGGACCAAACTCATCGAATTCAAAGACGTATCTCTCACATATGGCAAAGAAGGGGACAAGCCTGCTGTCAGTGGTCTCTCTTTCAGAATCGACAAAGGTGAGACGATTGGCATTATTGGCGGAACCGGCAGTGGAAAGAGCACGGCCATTTCTCTCCTCCTAAGACTCTTCGAACCTACAAGCGGGCAGATCCTTTACCGCGGCATCCCTATCCACGAATATGATTTGAACGCTTTAAGGAATGAGATATCCGTCGTCCTTCAAAAGCCTTCCATCTTCAAAGGAAGCATCCGCTCAAACCTCCTTGTCTCAAAGAAAGACGCGACAGAGCATGAGATGGTCGAAGCCCTTAAAGACGCTTTAGCCTACGATTTCGTTTGCAAATATGACGACTTCCTTGACCATGAGGTTGAAGAAGGGGGAACGAACCTTTCGGGCGGCCAGAAGCAAAGATTACTAATCGCTCGCGCTCTTCTTAGACCAGCGGATCTTTTAATCCTTGATGACTCCATGAGCGCTCTTGATTACCTTAGCGACCAGAAAGTCAGGGCGAATATCGCCAAAATCAAAAACCTAACCAAGATCATCGTCTCCCAAAGAGCCTCGTCTCTTATCGACTGCGACAAGATCCTTGTCTTCGATAAAGGCCAAATCATCGCTTCTGGGAAACACGATGAGCTTCTTAAGAGCTGCGAAATCTATCGTGAGATTTTTGAGATTCAAAAAGGAGGCGTCAAATGAAAGACCTGAAACGCCTCTTGCCTTGGCTTAAAGGAAGCCGCACAACCGCCTTCGTGGCTCTAATATTCTCTTCGCTTGCGACTATTTGCAAACTTGCGATTCCTTTCCTTGCGGGTCTATTGATTGATTACTACGATTTCGAAGCCCATATCGTTTGTAGACCGGAAGATGGCTGCATGGATGAAACCGGAATGATTGCCGTCGTCCTTTTCTTCTTCCTTTTCCTTGCGCTTGTTTTTGGCGCCATATTCAGGCACATCTTCGATTACATGAAAGTCTATATCGGCCAGAACGTCATCTCTAAGATGAGGAAAGCCCTTTTCAAGGCGTATATGGACGCTCCAGTAAAGGAAATCGATTCTTCATCCAAAGGTGATCTCATACAGAGGCTCATTAACGATATTGAGAATGTTCAGACTGGTTTAATAAGCGGTTTTGCCGCTCTATATGACGGAATCGCGACCATCGTTATCACCATCCTCTTCATGCTCTTCCTCAATTGGGGGCTTGCGGCAGTGGTCATCCTTCTCACGCCTATTTCGATGCTCGTGAGCCACTTCGTTTCCAAATACAATTCGAAGCATTTCAAAGCCCAGGCTGCCACGAATGGAAAACTTTCTTCGTTCGTCAATGAGACCCTCAAGAACTCTACCTCAATCAGAACCCTTGGCATCAGCGAGGAGAAAGAAGAGGAGTTTGCTGTCTTAAACGAAGAATTCAGAAACAGCTCATTCAAAGCGACGATGGGTGCGTCGACGATCAATCCTTCCACAAGACTCATAAACGCTTTGATTAACGCCACGCTCGTTCTCTTAGGCGCTTTCTTCATCATCAATGACACGAAGTACCTCTCACCAATTCCGTTCATGGTCGGCAACTTGCTTGCTTTCTTAACCTATGCCGCTAATTACATGCAGCCATTCAATGAGATGAGCGATGTCATGAATGAGATGAGTTATGCTTCATCATCGCTTGAAAGAATCGATAAGGCACTTCATATGCCTAAAGACATCGATAAAGGAAAGAAGGACATCGAAGGCCATATCGAATCCCTTAAAGCCGAGAACCTCATCTTTGGTTACACAAAAGACAAACTCGTCATCAATAACTTCTCTCTTGATATCAAGAAGGGGCAAAGGATTGCGCTTGTTGGCCCATCAGGCTGTGGCAAAACCACCCTCATCAATCTCTTCATGAGATTCTATGAACCAGAGTATGGCAAAATCTCAATTAATGGTGATTTTGCTGAGGATATTGCGAAAGAATCCATCAGAAACCATATCGGAATGGTCCTTCAGGATACCTGGATTTTTAGGGGCAGCGTTTTCGAGAATATCGCTTATGGGAAAAAGGATGCGACCCTCTTTGAAGTAAGAGTGGCAGCAAGAAAAGCTCAAGCGGATTCCTTCATCGAAAGACTCCCTCAAGGGTATGACACGATCATCAGTGATTCTTCAGGACTATCCGTTGGTGAGAAGCAGCTTATCTGTGTTGCCCGTTTAATGCTCCTTGAACCGGAGATCGTCATTTTGGACGAAGCGACAAGCAACATCGACGTCCGCACCGAGAAGCTTCTCAATGAGTCTTTCAAAGAGCTTCTCAAAGACAGAACTTCCATCGTCGTCGCCCATCGTCTCAGCACAATCGTTTCAAGCGACCTTATCGTCGTCCTTAAAGATGGTGCTATCATTGAGCAAGGCAATCATGAAACCCTCTTAAAGAAGAAGGGGTTCTATTACGAATTATTTAACGCCCAATTCAATTAACATGAAGACGAAGAACATTAAGAAAACCGCTATCTTGCTAGGGGTCCTAGCTCTTTCTTCATGCAGTGTCGTCTATACGAAGGCGATTGACCTTGAAACCGCCAACAAACTTGTCGCGGCCGCTTTAAATGAGCAAACGAACTACAAAGTTGAATCCGTCGCCTATTCCCTTAAGAGTGAAATCAAAGAATACATCCTTGATGAGAATAGCCAAGAGAAAGTGATCAAGAAATCGAACTTAGAAGTCACATATAAAGCCCCATACCTCATCTCTGATGAGACGACCGTATACGCTCTCCATTACAAGAGCACGATCGATTATGTCCTTAACGATGACTTGGACAATCGAAAAGAGGTCAGGGTCAGCGAATACATCAATCCTAACGACCGCACGCAAAGGAACTTCGTGGTCACCGAGAATGGCCATAGCCACGATTATGCTCCAACGACCGACTCCGCTATCGCGTCCTTCATCAACCTTCCAACATTAATCAACGCCAACAACATCGCCTCACTAACCCTTTGCCAGTCTTATATGGGCTCAATCGGCAAATACAACAACCTCACATCCTTTGAGGCTCTTTCTAGCGGTGGCGATAACTTCACCATCTCCTTTGAAGGCGAATCTCTCTCCGTGAACGATCTATACGCTGAGGAAACTAGCCTCACTACGGGCATCACCATCAATTCATTCTCCTTGTCATCAACCGACAAAGACGTCGACTATTACGAATCCGATTACCAATACAAAGCAGCCATCCCTGAGCTCGAGCTCGATGAGGCTGATATCTTTGGAAACATCCACGTCAGTTATTCCTACAAATGAAGCGCGATGAAGCCACCGTCTCATACACGATGAGCAGGATCAGAGGCAAAGACACCTCGATCGAAGTCAAACTAAGAAAAGCCCTTTATGAGAAAGGGTGTAGATACCGCTGCAACAGCAAATACATCTTTGGCCATCCAGACATCTCTTTCAAAGGCGTAAAAGTGGTGGTCTTTTGCGATTCCGAGTTCTGGCATGGCAAAGACTTCGAAGAGAATGAGAAAAAGATTCAAAGCAACAGAGACTACTGGATCCCAAAGATCAAAAGGAACATCGAAAGAGACAAAGAGGTTAACGAAAAGCTAACCCAAGAAGGCTATCTCATATTCCGTTATTGGGGAGGCGAAATTCAAAAAAACCTCGACAAATGTGTCACGGAAATCCTCAAAGGCCTTAGCAGCAGGGGATACAAATTTGCAAAATAAAACCCTCCATTTCGGAGGGCTTTTTATTAATTAAGGAACTTAGTTTTTCTTGCTATGGACAAGAAGGTCGATGGCGCCAAAGGCAGCAGCGAGGAAGCTGAAGACGATGACGCAGATGGAACCGGCACCTAAACCGCTGTCAGCGGTGCTAGCCATGTCAACGGTTGGGTTAGCGCTGGTGTAGAACATGGTCGAGAAGATGAAGAGGACGGCGGCGCCGACACCTAAGACGATCTCAGCAAGGGCGATGGACTTGCCGGCATTCTCGCCAATGATGAATCCGCCAATGGCAGCGACGAGAACGAGGCAGACGCAGACGAATCCGATGATAAGTGGCCAGACGACGTTATATCCATCCTGAAGGGCGAACATGACGGAGTAGACATTGCCACGGGCGCATCCGGATTCACCAGCGAAAGCGTCGGCGAACATGCACATCATCGCGACAAACGAGAAGATAAATGCAAAGACTGAAGTGATACGGGTTGGGGATTTTACTGTTTTCATAGAGTGTTCCTGTTTACTAGTTCGTTTTTATATTATGCCCAAAACCATTACGAGGGGCAACATTGAGTATTTTATACTCGTAGGAAGATATTTCCACCTATTTCGCAAGCAAAAGAGGAGTTCAGGTCGCTTTTTCGCAAACGCCTCTTTCTTTGAAAGACTTTTTATCACATAATCTTAGTATGCAAAGACGCAATTTTTCGAAATACTTTCTTGTAGTCTCTTTAGCAGCTACGGGATTTCTTTCCGCTTGTTCTAGCGAAGGCGATTCCTCTCCAAAAGGCAGCCCTGTTTATCAGGTCGACTTCTACGATGATGCCGGAACGCAGGTAGGCTATGGCTACGCCATCGAAGGCAGAGCCGTCCATTTCAGAGCCATGGATGGAACCGCCTATGACTATAACCCACATACCGATATGGAACTCACCACCCCAGGCGCCAGATTTGTTTTTGATGGCTGGGAAGGAACATATGACACTGCTTTCAATAGCAATGTGAGCAGCGATCTTCAGGGCGAGGCCGTCAATCTCGATCAGATCAAGGGCAGCTGCCGTGTGACTGCCAAATTCAAAGAGAAGTCATACAAGATCGAAACGATCTTCAAGAACAACGGAAGCCCTGTCGAAGGCGGAGCCAATGTCCTCTTTGGCGAAGCTATCGCCATCCCAACCGCGATTCCGACCGAAGCGCATCCTGAGTATTACAACAACTACAACTTCGATGGCTGGGCCCTCTCCAAAGACGATACAGCCGCCAAGTTCACAAGCGCCGACACCCTCGTCTACAAATGGAAGAGCGGTGCTAACGCGAACCAGAACGCATGGGGTGTTGGAGCACCAGACGATGCTGACGCAATTGACAACAAAGGCGTCATTTACCTCGACAAAACCCTCACGGATCATATGCCGACCTATCCTTCCTACATCAGTGATGGGACGAAGTGGATCGGGCTTGGAAACCTTAGCAAAGGCACTCTCCCTCTCGAATTCAAATCGACCTATGAGACCACGAAGAAAGACTTCACCGTCACGTTGATGGCGACCGACGGAGTCAGCGTATTGACTTCGTTTGATGTCGAATACGGAAAGACAATCGCCTTCGAAAGACAAGTGCTCGCAGGCAACCAAACAAAGATCACAATCAAGGTCGACGATGCCACCAAAGGTATCTATAACAACGTTACCTCGAATCCAGGCGATCTCTGCTACACCCTAAAAGGCGAATATAAGAATGAAACCGATTCTGTCAACCTCCACTCCGATATGATTGAAGGCACCGAGATGAGCTTCTCACTCACCTATGGTGAAGGCGCTGAAGACCACACTCCAAAAGGTGGTTCCGCTAAGATTCAAGGCAACGTCAGAATCACCCCGGTCATTGTCGTGGCTTAATTTCTAGAAACAAAAAAGAAGGGCTCAGTGAAGTGAACCCCAAAACGGACACACTTCAAAAAAAGACCTAAAGACAGGAATCAATTAAGGTTCCTGTTTTTTAGTCTTGTTGAGTTATAGAAGGCAATCCATTCCTCTACCAGTTGAATGTAATGCTCCAGAGATGCGA
>JAFYAZ010000003.1 GCA_017540455.1 Bacilli bacterium
GTTGAGGGTAACTCAGCAGGCGGCTCCGCTAAGGTCGGCAGAGACAGAAAGACCCAGGCCATCTTGCCTTTGAGAGGTAAGATCCTTAACGTCGAGAAAGCGACCGAAGAGAGAATCTTCAAGAACGCTGAAATTGGCAACATGATCACCGCTATCGGTGCGGGCATCAGAGAGCAATTCGACGTTACCAAGATCAGATATCACAAGATCGTCATCATGACCGATGCTGATGTCGACGGCGATCACATCAGAATCCTTCTTTTGACCTTCTTCTACCGCTTCATGAAACCTCTTATCGACGGCGGCTATGTTTATATTGCTCAGCCACCGCTCTATAAAGTCGAATACAAAGGCCAAGCCTACTACGCCTATAACGATGACCAGCTTGAGCAACTCAAGAAAGGTCTTGAACTCAAACCTGGCTATCCATTCCAGCGTTACAAAGGTCTTGGTGAAATGGATGCCCAACAGCTTTGGGAGACCACCATGGACCCAGCTGCACGTAAGATGATTCGCATCACGATCGATGATGCTGCGATGGCTGACAAAGCCTTCACAGACCTCATGGGTGATGACGTTGAACCACGCCGCGAATTCATCATCAAAAACGCAAAATTCGTGCAGAACCTGGATATTTAATGGAGAAAGGAAACGATTATGGCAGACGAAGAAAAGAAATATGAAGCCGAAACCGAAGAGGTTTCCGGCGACGCCAAAGAGTCGGTTGAAGCACCTGGAATTGTTGCAGGTATTGCCGCCGGTCTCATTGACAGAGAAATCACAAACGAAGTCCAGACGGCATTCCTCTCCTACTCAATGTCCGTCATCGAAGCTCGTGCTATTCCAGATGTCAGAGACGGCTTGAAGCCAGTTCAAAGACGTATCATCTATGGCATGAACGAGTCAGGCATGCAGCCTGGCAAACCATATAAGAAGAGCGCTCGTATCGTTGGTGACGTCATGGGTAAATATCACCCACACGGTGACTCCGCCCTTTACGGCACCCTCGTTCGTATGGCCCAGCCATTCGCAATGCGTTACACCCTTGTCGATGGCCATGGTAACTTCGGTTCCATCGACGGCGACGAAGCCGCTGCAATGCGTTACACCGAGGCCAGAATGAACCGCCTTGCGGTCGAAATGGTCCGCGATCTTGATAAGGACACCGTCGACTTTGTCGGCAACTACGATGGCACCGAACAAGAACCATCCGTCCTCCCAAGCCGCTTCCCTAACCTCATAGTCAACGGTTCCGAAGGTATCGCTGTCGGTATGGCCACCAACATGCCAACCCACAACCTTACCGAAGCCATCAACGCTTGTATTGCTGTTGCCCGCACCCCAGAGATCACCCCTCTTGAGCTCATGCAGAACTATATCTATGGTCCTGACTTCCCAACTGGCGGCGTCATCCTCGGCAGAAAAGGCATCGCCGACTACTTCACCACCGGTACTGGCACCGTTGCCATCCGTTCCAAGTTCCACACCGAGGAAACCAGCGGTGGCAGATCCCGCATCATCATCACCGAAACCCCATATCAGGTAAACAAGGCCGCCATGATCGAAAACATGGCCACCCTTGCCCGTGATAAAGTCATCGACGGCATCTCTGATATCAGAGATGAATCCAACAAAGAAGGCACCCGTGTCGTCATCGAGGTCAAGAAAGACTTCATCCCAGAGGTCGTTGCCAACAACCTTCTCAAGCACACCTCAATGCAGATCACCTATGGTGTCATCAACCTTTGCTTAGTCAATGGCGAACCAAAGATCCTTTCGATGAAAGAACTCATCGAGAGATATAACGAATTCCAGATCGACGTCCTCACCAGAAGAACAAAATTCCTTCTCAAGAGAGACAGCGACAGAGACCATATCGTTGTCGGTTTAATCCTCGCCCACGACAACATCGATGAGGTCATCCATATCATCCGTGGCAGCAAGACCGATGAAGAATCCAGTGCGAAATTGTCAGAGAAATTTGGATTATCCAAACCTCAGATCGACGCTATCTTAGCCATGACTCTCCGTCGTCTCCAAGGCTTAGAGCAAGAGAAGCTCCAGGCCGAGCACGCCGAACTCGTCAAGAACATCGAGCACTACAACTTCTTACTTAGCGATAAGAAGAATATCGTCGACCTCATGATCGAAGAGCTCTTACAGATCCGCGATCGTTTCGGCGATGAACGTATGACTCAAATCTCTGATGAAGCCGCTTCAATCGAGAACGAAGACCTCCTTCCACAGGAAGACATCATCGTTGTCCTCACCAAGAACGGCTACGTCAAGAGAATGAACGACCAAACCTTCCGCACCCAGAACAGAGGCGGCCGTGGCGTTAAGGGCTTAACCACCACCAGCGGTGATACCGTCCACTTGATGCTCCACACCAAGACCCACACCGACATCATGTTCTTCACATCCTTCGGTAAGGTCTACAGAATGCGTGGCTACATGATTCCTGACGGAGCCAGAGACTCCAAAGGCATGCCAGCCATCAACCTACTTAACCTCGACCAGGAAGAGAAGGTCGTCGCTATCGTCCCAGCTGACGAGTACGGCGCCGAGAATTATCTCTTCTTCGTTACCGTCCACGGTGTCGTCAAGAGAACCACCATGGCCGAGTTCGAATCCATCCACAGCAACGGTAAGAAGGCTCTTACCCTCAGAGACGGCGACGAACTCCTCTGCGTCAAAAAGACCGATGGCCACGCGATTATTGGCCTTGCTTCCAGCAATGGTAAAGTCTGCTCCTTCAGCGAAGATCAAGTTCGTGCGATGGGCAGAAGCGCAGCCGGTGTCACCGGTATGGACCTCAAAGATGGCTCCCACCTTGTTGATGCCACCACCTCTCTCGAAGGCGACAAGATCCTCGTCTTAACCACTCTCGGTTACGGAAAGATCAGCTATGCCGAAGAGACCGAAGTCCCACAAGAAGATGGAACCACCCGCCACTATGACGGCTACCGCCGCACCTCTAGAGGCGCTAAGGGTGTCTTAACTCTCAAGACCAACGTCAAGAACGGCGAACTTACCGGCATGCGTTGCATCCATGGTGACGAAGACCTCATGGTCATCACCAACAAAGGCATCGTTATCAGAACGCCATTATCCCAGATCCATATCTCTGGTCGTAACACCGTTGGTGTTAAGATCATCAACCTCGACAAAGGCAACAAAGTCGCTTCCTTTGCTATCGTTCCTCACGTTGATGAGTCCGAGCTTGAGGAAGAGGCCCCAGCCGAGGAGGCCGTTGAAGAGGTCGTCCCAGAGAACAACCCAACTCCAGACCAAGTCGAATAAACATGAAAATCTTAGTGCGCTTCGTCCCTGGGGCGCGGAATGACATATTTGAGGGAACGCGTCTTAGAAAAAGCATCAAAGGCGCGCTCGAACTCAACAACGTCAAGTGGGTCGAAAGCATCTTCGCCGAACCTGACGTCTGTCATTTCTTATCGCCTATCGACGAGGCGAAAGCGCACGAAGCAAAAGCTGAAGGCTACCCAGTTGTCGTCAGCGCCTTATATGCCGAAAGCGACCCTTTCTGCCGTTACTTAGAAAGAAGTCCGGAGAACTTCTATAGCCTCCCGCAAAAGTCGCTTAAGATGCTTAATGACGCTGACCTGATTCTGGTGCCAAGCCTCTCAGCCAAAAACCTTTTGTTCCAATGCGGATTCCAGAGCCAAAACATTGAGGTCCTTGCCCCTGGCGTTAACCTCGCTAGGTTTGAGGAACTTGACCCACTCGAGGCTCAGATATTCCCAAGATACTTCAAGCTTCCTAAGGATGCGAAGTACGCGATGTCGGTGGGCGATTTGGAAGACAAAAAGACCATCGAAAAAGCAAAATTCCTTGCAGAACTCACTCCAAATATCATTTTCTTCTTCTTCGGATCGACTAGTAAGATCGGCGAAGGAGGGCTCAAAAAGCTCAATAAGCAATCCCCTGGAAACCTTCGTTTCTGTGGGGTCACGGAAGATGATGTTTACCGCAGCGGCATCAGCGGAGCGGCCTGTTTCATCGAATATGGTGAATCAATCTCGCAACCTGTTGAGGAGCTTGAAGCGATGGCCGTCAAAGTTCCGATTATCCACATAGGGAAAACAAGAGGAAGCGGCATATTGCAAGGCGGAATCAACTGCTACGCCCCGTCTGATGTCACGGAAGCCGCTAAAACCATTGATTCGTTGTCCACTTCGAAAGACAACGCGATTATAATGCAGGGGTACAAGATGGCTAGGGAGAATTCCCTAAGCGTCTTAGGAGAAAAACTCAAAGGACTGTATGAGTCCTTAATAAAAAAGATGGAGGAAAATCAAAAATGATTGATGCCAAGCTTATCGAAAGCAAGCCTGAGTATGTCAAAGAGGCTCTTAAAAAGAAGCTCTGGGACTTTGATCCAGAACCGCTTCTTAAGATGTTCGTCAAAAGAAGGGAACTTCTAAAAGAAGTTGAGGCCAACAAAGCCGAACAGAACCGTTTATCCAAATCTGTCCCTCAAGTTAAGAAAGAAGGCGGAGATGTCCAAGCCTTATTCGCTAAGGTCAAAGCCCTCGCTGCCGAGAACAAAGACAAAGAGACTGAGCTTGATGGAATCGAAAAGGAAATCAAAGCCCAGATCGAAGTCCTTCCAAACCTTCCAGATGACGATTTAGTCGCTGGTGGCAAAGAGAACAACAAACCTTTCTATCACTTTGGAAAAGAGCCAACTTTCGATGGTTTCACTCCAAAAGATCACGTCGAACTCGCTGAATCCCTTGGCTTAATCGACTACAAGAGAGGCGCCAAAATCTCTGGCACCGGCACCTGGGTCTACACCAACTTAGGCGCTCGCTTAGAGTGGGCCCTTGTTAATTACTTCATCTCCTGCCACCTTGCCGATGGCTATGAGATGATCCTCCCTCCACACATCCTTAATGAACAAAGCGGCTACACCGCCGGTCAGTTCCCAAAATTCAAAGAGGATGTCTTCTGGCTTGAAGGAACCGAGCCAAAGAAGTTCATTCTTCCAACCGCCGAGACCGCTCTTGTGAACCTTCACAGAGACGAAGTCCTCTCCGAAGATGACCTTCCAAAGAAATATTTCGCGTACACCCCATGCTACCGTAAGGAAGCTGGCTCCTATCGTACTGAAGAAAGAGGCATGATCCGCGGTTACCAGTTCAACAAAGTTGAAATGGTCCAATACACCACCGACGATGGCTCCGATAAAGCCTTCGATGAGCTCGTTAAGAAAGCCCAGGCCTTAGTTGAAGGACTTGGTCTTTGCTATCAGCTCGACAAACTCGCCGCTGGCGATTGCTCCCACTCCATGGCCAGAACCTACGATATCGAGGTTTGGATCCCATCCATGAAGATCTATAAGGAAGTCTCAAGCGTTTCTAACGCCAGAGATTACCAGGCTAGACGCGGCATGATTAGATACAAGGATAAGGAAGGCAAGATGCACTTCTGCCACACCCTTAACGGTTCCGGCTTAGCCACTTCCCGCATCTTCCCAGCTCTCCTTGAGCAGAACCAGCAGGCTGACGGTTCGGTTGTCATTCCTGAGGTTCTCCGTCCATTCATGGGCGGCATCTCTGTCCTTAAACCTATTAAGAAATAAAGACAAAACAAAACGAGGGGCCTGAAAAGGTCCCTCTTTTTTATGTGTCTCTCCTTCCCTATAATATATGAGCCATCGCGAGGAGAGCCTCTCGAACCTGGTCAGGACCGGAAGGTAGCAGCCATAAGTTAGGGTCCCCTGTGCGGTGGTTTTATCCTCTTATATGACTGATTTGGATTACATGAAAATTGCCTACGAGCTTGCAAAAGAAGCAGGTTTTGCTGGAGAAATTCCTGTTGGTGCCGTTGTTGTTTTGAACGACAAAATCATCGGCAAAGGCTTTAACAAACGTGAGTCCAAATTTGATATTTCTTCCCACGCCGAAATCGAGGCCATCAAAGACGCTGAAAAGACCTTGGGCAATTGGAGATTAGACGGCGCCACATTATACGTCACATTAGAACCATGCCTTATGTGTTCTGGTGCGATTCTCCAAAGTCGTGTTTCTAAGGTTGTTTTCGGATCTAGAGATGAGAAAGACGGTGCGATCGTTTCTAACTATTTCGTGTTTGATTCGCCGTGCAGCCACGAGAGACCTCTCGTTTATGGCGATATCCTAAAAGAGGAGTGCGACGCTCTTCTTAAGGACTTCTTTGCCTCAAAAAGAAAATAGTTCTTTTTGTTGCGACGACTTCTAACTTTTTGTACTTTGACCAAAAATTCTTTCTAAAAACCGATAAAAAGCGTGCTTTTTAATGTTATACTTTCAAGGCTATGTCCAAAAGAAGGAATGAATTAATTAATTTAATTCAGAAAGCAGAATACATAGAAAAGGGTCCACACGAAGGCCTCTCAACCGAAGAAGTTGAGCTTAGAAAGAAACAAGGCTTCGTTAACAAGACCCAAAAGAAGGTCACCAAATCCATTTGGCAGATCCTTTTGGACAACGTTTTCACGTTCTTTAACTTCATCTACATCATCATCGTCGTCTTGATGGCGAACGCCAAATTGGCTTTTTCGAACTTCCTTTTCTTGGTTCCTGTCGTTAGTAATGTCGTCATCGGCGTCGTCTCCGACATCAGAGCAAGACTTGCGGTTGATAAGCTTAAGCTTATCACCGACCCAAAGGTTCGCGGCGTTAGAAACGGCGAAGAAGTCGATATCGAAATGGAGAAGATCGTTCTCCACGACATCGTTATCTATCAAACCGGAGACCAAATCGCGACCGATGGCGTTTTGATTGAGGGAACCATCTCGGTTGACGAGTCTTTGGTTACTGGTGAGGCTGAAAAGATTAACAAAGTCCCTGGGGACAAGATTCTTTCTGGAACCGTTGTTGTCTCTGGAAAAGCCTATGTTAGGGTCACTAGCGTTGGTATTGCCAACTATGCGGAAGGCCTCCAAGACGAGGCAAAGAAATTCAACAGACCAAAGAGCGAAATCAAGCGTTCAACCCTCAACATCTTCTATGTAACCGGCACAATCGCCGTAGTTATGGGCCTTGCGATGACTCTTGTTTGGGCCGCGAAGCTTAATTGGAACATTACATTCGAAGATTTCCAGGAACTCGCTAAGAATTTATCTGGCTCTTTAGTCGCCATGATTCCGGCGGGTTTATACCTTTTAACTTCGTTAACCTTAACCGTTGGTGTTCTTAACCTCGCTAACAAACACATGAATGTCCAAGAGCTCTACTGTATTGAGATGCTCGCTAGAGTCGACACGATTTGCTTCGACAAAACAGGCACCCTAACGGATGGAAACCTTGGTGTCGAGACCCTCTATAACTACAGCAACAACTATAGTGACGAGATGCTTAGCTCCTATATTGCCAGCGTTGTTAAAGCTACTGGCGATCAGAACGGAACCGCCAAAGCTATTGCTGCCGCCTTTAATCCTTTGGAGATTGAAGCAACTGAAACCATTGCTTTCGATTCAGAGAAGAAGTACAGCGCGGCAACCTTCGGAGAAGAAGGAACCTTTGTTATTGGAGCCTATGGTTTTGTTGATTCCGTGGACAAGGATTTCGTGGTCAACAAGATCCACGAACTTATGGGAATTGGCTATCGTGTCCTGGCTGTTTATTGGAGCCAAAAGCCTATCAAAAACGAAAAATTGCCTGCAAAACTTGAATTAATTGGTATTTTAGGAATCACTGACACGATTAAACCAGACGCCAAGGCGAACATTGAATGGTTCAAGAACAACGGCGTTGATATCAAGATCATTTCTGGTGACGATCCAATCACCGTTAAAGAAATTGCTAAGCGTGTTGGAGTTGAAAACGCGGACAACTATGTGAACATGCAGACTGTCGAAGATTCGCAGATTCCTGAGATTGTCAGCAAGTACTCTGTCTTCGGGCGCGTTACACCTGAACAAAAATCCTTATTAGTTAAAGCCATGCAGGCACAAGGACACAAAGTCGCTATGACCGGAGACGGTGTTAACGACATTCTCGCTCTTAAGAGCGCCGATTGCTCTATCGCCATGGCTTCCGGATCAAGCGCGGCTAGAAGCAGCGCCCATATGATCTCCGTCGATAACGACTTCTCCAAGCTTCCTGATGTTGTTGCCGAAGGACGCCGTGTCATTAATAACCTCCAGAGAACTGCCTCTCTCTTCCTTATTAAGAATATGTTTGCGATCATCGTAAGCTTTATCTTCTTAATGTCTATGCTTGCTGGCGGACCAAGCTATCCTTTCGAAACCAGAAACATGCTCATTTGGGAAATCGTTTCCATTGGTGTCGGAGGATTCTTCCTCGCGCTTCAACCTGCGTCAAAGAGGCTCAAAGGCGGGTTTATGGAGGGCGTTATGTCACATACCATCCCTGGCGGAATAGCCGAGGTCTTGTGTGTTGTCGCCCTTTATTTAGCCAGCATCTTCGCTCCTGAATTCGTGTCTGTTGAGGAAGCGAAAACCATGAGTGTCGTCGCTTTCACGGTCATTTCGTTACTTTCCTTCCTCATCATTTGTTTCCCTCTCGACCTCTACAGAGGCACCGTTTTTGTGGGAGCGGTTGTCGTTTCGATTTTGATCTTCTATGTGGATGTTTTCTGGCCACCTCTTGCTACAGACGGAAAAGAAACGTTCCTAATGGGTTTGGATATTCAGGCATTAGATGTCGCGCATTGGGCGATACTAGGCATGATGATCGCCTTCGTGGCCATCATTTATGTCCTTCTCGATATCCTTTTCCAGAACATCAGAAACAACAGAAGAAGAAATAAAGAAAAAGGAAAGGAGGGACTATGATTACCGAAGCCAAGCTAAAGTATGCGTTAAAAGAATTAATGCAGACGAAATCGCTTAATGACATCAACGTCACCACTCTTTGTGAGAAATGCGGATGCCACAGGCAGACTTTCTACTACCACTACACCGACATCTATGACCTTCTCGCCGCCGTTTTCCTCAATGAGGTTGTCGAAGGGGTCAACGAAGCCAAGGATGTTAAAGGGGTTCTTTTAGCAATCCTCGAATACTCCAAAAACAACTTCTCCTTCATCCGTTCGAGCTATAACAGCGCCGCCCACGATTTGGTAGACGCTTTCTTCTATAACAAGATAATCTCGAAGGTTTTCACCATCTTAAACAACGCGAACAACTACAGCTTAAGCGTTGCTAGCTATCGTAATATCTCACGTAGATACGCAAGCATCGTCGGTAATGAATTTGGCTACTGTTTCCGCGACGCGACAATTACTGTCAGCAAATTCGATCGCTATATGAAACGTTATATAACTGCTTCGCTTGTGACCGTTCTTCCGGCCTTGGTTGAGCTCTCAAGAGAAGAGAAAAAGAGGTAAAAGTTCGTTTTTTGAAGAAATAGAAAGGGAAAGTAATTATAATGGAGGTCGACCGAAGAGAAACAATATAGTTTCTCCTAGGATAATTGAGTTAACGACCTCCCAATTAATTCGTCTGGTTAAGGGTATAAGTACACGTGTGATTGGCTTTACCACCAACCACTAGACGGATAGGCAATAAGAGGAATTTATTGCTTATTAGAGGAGGATTTTTATATGAAGAAGAACGATGTGATGGGTTATATCGTATACGCCATCATGCTCGGCGCCGCAGTTGGCGTCGGTTTTGGCGTCATTAGACCTTTATTAACTGACGATAGCGTTTCCAGCCAGCTACCAATGGAAGGTTTCTTGCTTATTTTGATCTCTGTCTTAGTCGGACTCATCTTAAGTGCCGTAGTTTTAGAGCTCGGACACCTTTTGGGCGCGAAAATAGGGGGTTATAAGGTTGCCTCCTGGACCTGCTTAGGCATTGCCTTTAAGCGCGACAAAGAAGGCAAAATGAAGGTTGGATTCGGTGGATTCGACGGTTTAACAGGAGAAACCAAGATTGTTCCTAATGATGTCGAAAAGAGCAACCCAAGACCATTTATTTTCATGCCTCTTGTCCTTTTCCTTCTCGAAGTCATCCTTTGCGTTGTCCTTGTCGTCCTTGGAAATAACTCCGCCGTTCAAGGTGCGGTTACCTTAAAAATCGTGGGCATTACGGTTCTTACCGTTGGCTGTTTGATTTTCATTTATGATATCTTCCCAGCCGCTCTCGACTCCAAAAACGATGGTGCCTACTTCGTCATCTTCAACAGCAAAACCAACGTTATTGCCTATAACCAAATCCTTATGGCCGAAGATAAGATGGCTCATGGCGAAGATGTCGGTGAGACCAAAGTCTACGAATCAGTCACTGACTTCACCGTTAAGCTCAACGAAGTTGCCTTATACAAAGCTTTGAATGAAAAGAACTACGATGAGGCCTTAAGAATTAACGAGTTTACCATTAACAGCAAGAACTCTGTTTCTTCTAAGATCTACCTCAACGCCGTCGCTCAGAAGATGGCTCTCCACCTCTACTTAAACCCATTAAACGAGGCCAAAGAGGAGTACATCAGCCTCAAACTTGAGGAGAAGAAATTCATCGCAAACTTAAGCACCGGACCTGCTGTCAGAGCTTATATCCTTATCAGCGGTTTAGTCGAAGAATCAGAAGGCGAAACGAAACTTGCTATGGATAAAGCCGAGTCTGCAATTAAAAACTCTGGCGAAGACAAGCGTTCCGCTGAAGAATATCTCATGAAAGAAGCCCTCAAAGTTATCGTCAAAAAGCATAAAGATTGGGACTTCTCTGAGTATGGCGAATTAGCCCTCGGCGAATAGAAAACACCTAAATAAAAACAGGCTCATCAAGGGCCTGTTTTTTAATGCTTCCAAAGCGATCTATATAGGTCTGAAGCAAGGAGTTTTGAAGCTGTCTTGGCGGGATAATAAACCGCCATCTCCATGACGTCGTTTGCAGCCAAATGGGCTTTCTTAATATAGTCTGCTAAGACAGAATAATTTTCTTTAATTCGGCTTAATGGAGTCATCGCGATATAGGCCAAAAAGGCATTAAGGGTGACGTTGTTTTTATCTATTGGATAGTATGGTTTTCTAAGGGTAAACCGCTTCCCAAACATATAGACGTTTTTCTTTCCGCTAGTGGCCTTGTTGGTCATGATTTCGACTTTTTCATTGACGGAAATTTTGCGGTTATTAATAGACATCAAAAAGCATTCGCCAGTGTAGAACCCATAGATGTCTTTTCCACGTGATATGTAACGGAGCTCTATTGCTTCGGACACGCTTGGCTCACCGTGGCCAGGGATGTAATAGAACCCGTAGGAATAACGTTTAAGATCGCCAGATTTTACCAATCTAACCAACCCTTCCTTTTTCGCTGCCTCAGACATGTTTTTGTCGTTGATATCAGCACTAGAAAAGAGTTCGTTTTGTTTGAAAACCGATTTGATGCTTGTTAGTAAATCATTTCTCATAGCCGAATTATAACACAACCAATAAAAAAGGTAAAAACATAACACAGCGCTTTTCGAACCGGTCCCAAATGCGCAATCGTAATGGTTTCTTGCGCCTCTGAAATGCGAAATGACCATTTGAGACTGAATAGTGAGATGTTTTTGACATCAAAATCATGCCAAAGACAGTGGTATAAAACATTACCGACAAAATAGGTAAAAATATAACAAACGCCGTTTTTGTTATGATGCTTACTAATCTTATTAGTTATATTGTTTCTCACTGAGCGAAATCGTAAAATCTATTGGAAGGCAATTTGCCCGCCACAAATTTTGCGGAGGATGATCTATGGCAAAGCTTTTTTATCAGGGACACGCTTCTTTCCGTCTCACAACTAACGAAGGAAAAGTCGTTTTCATTGACCCTTTTTCTGGACTAGGTTATAAGACTCCGGCTGACCTTGTTTTAATCACCCACGAACACTACGACCACAATGAAACAAGCCTCATCACTTTTAACCCTGGCGGATACGTTATCAGAGCTAAGGACGCGCTCACCAACGGCGTCTATCATTCCTTCGAATCGAAAGGCTTAAAAATCAAAGCCGTTCCTGCTTACAACTCGCATCACAATAAGGCTGAATGCGTTGGCTACGTCATTGAGGTTGACGGAGTGAAAATCTACCATGCTGGGGACACCGATTTTATCCCTGAGATGGAAGACCTCAAAAACGAGAACATCGACTATGCTCTTTTGCCTATCGACGGCACCTATACCATGACTCCACAAGAAGCCACAAAAGCGGCCCTCGCCATTAACCCAAAACATATGATCCCAATGCATATGAAACCAGGGATGACTTGGGACTACCGTCAAGCTATGATGGTTACTGCGCCAATGGCGATGCTTATGAAACCAAATGACGAGATCGAACTCGTGAAGGATTAATTATGGAAGCTTTGAAAATCATTAAAAGAATTGCTAGTTACGGTGTCTTTGTCGCCGCAGCGACTTTGTTCTTGCTGAACTCCGTCACTATTGCTTTGGCTCCATATATCGACGAGTTCCACGCCTATGAGAACTCTTTCTTGCCGTTTATGTACGTGGTTCTCTCGCTTGGAGTGATGCTTTTATTCCAACTCCTCGTCATCGGAAAACCAAAAGAAGTGGAGGAGAACATCTATCCTTGGTTATTGATGGTTATGTTCGCCGTCATGCTCCTCGTCTCCGGCGTCGTTTTAGGAAAAGCGATCGCTGCTAGCGTTGAAAACAAGGAGTTGAATGTTTGGTACGCAGTGGCAGGAACCGCTCCGTCGCTTATCCTTGGTGTCTCAGAAATGGCGACTGGCATCGCTATGTTCATCAAGCAGAGAATTGCCGCCAATAAACCAGAGCCCATCGAAAGTAATGGGGTTACTCTCACCAAGGAAGAATAGGCTTTAAAACCTATCTTTACAATTAGCCTTACTTTTTACTTGCGAAAGCAAGTTCCCTCGCGTATGATTAGACCCGAACTCTCTTTGGCAAAAGTAAGTGCCAAGGCGAAAGGAGTAAAGAAATGAAGAAAGACATCCACCCAAAGTACCAAGAGTGCAAGGTCACCTGCATCAGCTGCGGAACCACCTTCACCACTGGCTCAACCCTCGGAACCGAGCTTAAGGTTGAAACCTGCGCAAATTGCCACCCATTCTACACCGGCAAACAAAGAAGCGCTGCTGTCGACGGCCGTATCGACAAGTTCAACAAGAAACTTGCCAAGGCTGAAGCTTCCAAGAAATAAGCTAACAAAAGCAAAATTAAGACCTCCGTTGGAGGTCTTTTTTGTTGCGTGCTTCACCATTAAGGGACGCCCTTTTGTTTTAATTAAACAAAACTATGCTATGATTACAAAGATCGCATTTTTAAATGCGAGGAGGTTCCATTAGCCATGAGTAAAAAGTTCTACATCACAACTCCTATCTACTATCCAAGCGCATCTCCACATCTTGGACACGCTTACTGCACCACGCTCTGCGACATCATCGCCCGCGGAAAACGAATGAGGGGTTTTGATACCTATTTCCTCACTGGTTTAGACGAACACGGCGAAAAGATTCAGGAAAACGCCGAAGCCAAAGGTGTTACCCCTCAGGCTTTCGTCGATGAAGTTGCCGTCAAATTCACTAGCCTTTGGAATACCATGGGCATTTCTAACGACGACTTCATTCGCACCACCCAGCCACGCCACTACGAAACCGTTAAGAAGATCTTCTCTTCGTTCATTAGAAACGACGACGCCTATCTTGGCGCCTATAAAGGTTGGTATTGTGTCCACGAAGAGTCCTATTGGACTGAAACTCAGGTTGGTCCAGAACATATCTGCCCAGAATGTGGCCGTCCAGTAGTGGAGAAAGAGGAGCCATCTTATTTCTTCAGATGCAGCAAATATGTCGACGATCTTCTCAAGCTCTATGACGAGAATCCGACATTCATCACCCCAGAAGGCCGCAAAGCGGAGATGGTCAACAACTTCATCAAGCCTGGCCTCAACGATCTTTGCATCACCAGAACCACCTTCGATTGGGGCATCCCAGTAAAAGAAGCAGAAGGCCACGTTATCTACGTCTGGCTCGACGCCCTCACAAACTACATTTCCGCTCTCGGATATCTTCAGGAAGACGATTCCAAGTTCCAGAAATTCTGGAATGACCCAGAAACTGAGATCGTTCACGTCATCGGTGCCGATATCACCAGGTTCCACACCATCTACTGGCCAATGTTCTTAAAGGCTCTCAATCTCCGTGAGCCAAATAGAGTCTTTGTCCACGGTCTCATGATGATGAAAGACGGCAAGATGAGCAAGAGCAAGGGCAACGTCATCCCTGTTCCGCCTCTTGTTGAGCGTTTTGGCGTCGATGCCGTCCGTTATTACCTCGCCAGAGAAATCGTCTTCGGCCAGGATGGACAATTCACCCCAGAGCAATTCGTTGAAAGACTTAATGCTGACCTCGCTAACAGCCTTGGAAACCTTCTCAACCGCAGCGTTTCCATGATAAACAAATACTTCGACGGCGTTATCCCAGCCTACAAAGGCGAGCTTAACGACCTCGACAAGAACCTCAGAGAAACCGCCGAGAAGACCATCAAGGCCTACGAAGTTCTTAGCGACGACCTCAAGGTCACCGAATCCTACGCTGCCGTCATGGACCTCGTCAGCGCTGCCAATAAGTACATTGAAGAGTCCGCCCCATGGGCGCTTGCCAAAGACCCAGCCAAAGCCGAAGAGCTTGCCAGCTGCATGTCTCACCTCGCCAACGTCATCTTCCTTGCTGGCGAACTCCTTAGCCCAATCCTCGTCACCAAGTCCGAGAAGATCTTCGACCAGCTTGGCGTCGATCCTTCTATGAGAAACTACGAGACTGCTACCAAGATCGGATCCCTTGGCGGACAGAAAGTCGTTAAAGGCGACCAGCTCTTCCCACGTCTTGATGTTGAGACCGAAGTCCAGTTCATCAAGGATTTAATGGCCGCTCCAAAAGAGAAGGCCGCTGCCTAATTTAGCTGATTTTTGTAGGGGATATTTCGATATTTCTCCCGCAAAACCGATATATTAGATGACCGAAACCATTCTTCACAAAACCTATAACCTGAAGTGCATTGATTTAAGCATCGAAGGCAAAGGAGTCTGCAAGTTAGACGGCCTTGTCGTTTTCGTGCCGGCTATGTTTCCAGGCGATGAAGGGGAAGTGGAGATTGAGTACAAACGTAATGGACAACACTTTGGGAGATTAAAGAAACTTTCTGTTTTCTCTCCTGATCGCATTGAACCTTTATGCAAGGTTTCTTCTGCCTGTGGTGGGTGTGTCTTCCAGAAATACGCATACAAAGCTGAGCTCGAATATAAGCGTAGAAAGGTTGCCGATCAACTTAAGAGATACGCCGAAATCGACGTAGAGGTTTTGCCTACCTTAGGCATGGAAAACCCTATCAACTACCGTAACAAAATCCAGGTTCCTTTCGGCAAAGACGATAAAGGAAAAACCATTTATGGTTTTTATAAAGAAGGAACACATGCTATCGTCCCAAGGAAAGAGTGTTTCATTGAAGACGCTAGAGCGCAAAAGATTCTTTCCAAACTTAATGATATCTTTAATCGTTTAGGAATCGAACCGTATGACGAAATGAGTGAAACCGGCTCAATCCGTTATGCAATGATAAGAACCTCTTACTACAAGAAAGAAGTCATGCTCGTTCTTGTTACCAAAGAGGCCTACATACCTAGGAAGCCGATTCTTACCGCTCTCATTCAGAAGGAAATGCCTGAGGTCACGACTCTTGTTCAGAATATCAACGGACAAAGGACGAACGTCATCCTAGGCAAAAGATATATCACGCTGTTTGGGCCAGGCTTCATTGAAGACTCTTTGTGTGGAATCAAATTCAAGATCTCTGCCGCGAGCTTCTATCAAACCAACCCAGTAATGACAGAAATCCTCTACAAAACCGCTATGGATTTCGCGGAAATAGGCAAAGAAGACGTCGTTTTGGATGCTTACTCAGGAATTGGAACGATTGGCCTCATCGCTTCAAAGAGAGCCAAGAAAGTCATCTCCGTTGAACTCGTTGAAGAAGCGGTCAAAGACGCGGTCAAGAACGCCAAAGCGAATCACATCAATAACTTTGAAGCCTATCAGGACGACGCTACTGCGTTCATCCTCAGGATGGCCAAAAGAAAGGAACATTTGGATGTCCTTTTTATGGATCCTCCAAGAAAAGGTTCTACTCCAAAGTTCTTAAGTGCCGCTCTTGCGCTCGGGCCAAAGAAGATCGTCTATGTTTCCTGCAATCCGCTAACGCTTGCAAGAGACCTAAAAGTTCTGAAATCGAAATACAAAGTCGAAAAAGTCCAGCCAGTAGATGAGTTTGGCCGCAATTATCACGTTGAGACCGTAGTTTTGCTAACAAAGTTTTAACTTTGTGTGTCGTTCCTAGAAACGCCTCCTATAATTAAGGTAAATTTTGGAGAAACCCTATGAAAAAATTTCCTTTTGCTTTAGGTTTAGGCGCTTTGCTTTGCCTAGGCGCATGTACAGGCCAACAGCCGCAAACCTCTTCCGAACCGGCATCAATTGAAGAAGGCGAGAAACCAGTTAACGTTTTCATCTTGTCTGGACAATCAAACATGGAAGGCAACACCCAGTTTGATGATGGACACGGTTATCTTGCTGAAGGCTTAGAGGAACTTGGCATTACTGATGCGCAGTGCTGCTATGACGGCATCCCTGAAGTTCAGACAAGCTTCTATGGCGGACCTGCCTTCAACATGAACAACACACGTGGTTCAAACAAAGAAGACAAAATGGCCGGCTTATTCTTAGACACTGTTTTAGGAATGGGTGCCGACGAAAAACAGTTTGGTCCAGAAGTCGGCGCGGCTTACGTCTTAAAAGATCACGCCAGCGAGGAAGCTCCAATCTATTTCATCAAATCCGCTTTCGGTGGAAGTGGTCTTGGTGCTGGTGGTTTTGGCCAGAGCTGGGATTTAACCGCTGACACGAACCTTTATAAAGATCACCTTAAGGTGTTTGTTGAGAACAACCTCAGACTCATTGAGGAAAAAGAAGGCAGAAAGCCAACCATCAAAGGCTTCTTATGGCACCAAGGTGAAAACGACGCCCAAAGAAGCGCTTCTTCCAAATACAAAGAACGTTTCGATAGACTTCTTGGTCAATTCAGAGACGATTTCAGCGAATACGCTCCAGAAGAAGATGGCAACAAGATTGCTCTCATCGACTGCTACATCTTCGATAAAGGCGATTCTGATTCCGCTTCCCTCCCGTCGGGCGTTACCGTTGGCGACATCAAGCTCTTAAACGAAGCCAAAACCGAAATCAGCGAAGAAAGCGATATGAACTTCATCATCAATTCTTCTTGGCAAATCGAAGGTGGACTTAAGCTTCAGGTCAATGAAAACTCTAGCGGTGTCGACCATGGTGGTGTTGGTGGACAACACTACTGGGCAAAAGACATGTTCCAGCTTGGCATGGAATATGCGAAGATCATCGTCGAAAACGATTTACTTAAGTAAAACGTATTAAAAAATAGGGCGTATTCCCAATTTGAGATACGCCCTTTTATAATTCTTCGATTTTCTTAATGACGGCAGAGGTCGTCTCGATGAGATCATCCATCTCTTTAGAGACATCCGCTCCGTCTTTTTTGTTACGAGTCGCTTCGCAGATCGCGCTCGCCTTCTCGTAGATAGGGGAGAGGGAGAGGTTACCCGCAACACCTTTGAGGGTATGGGTTATCGCAAAGATATGAGGGACATCGTTTTCGTCGCGAGCCTTCTTGAGTTCGTCGTAATAGTTGCCATCAGAGAACTTCTTAAGAAGCTTAAGAACGAAAGCGTCGTTCATCAACATCTGGAGAGCTCTATCGTAGTCGCCACCGATCGCAGCGTAGAATTCCTTAACGCCCATCTTGGGTCTCCTTCTTAAGTAGTTCGGTGAAGTCTTTTAATGGGAGAGGCCTTGAGAAATAGTATCCCTGAACGACATCGCAACCATTTTCCTTAAGGAAACGATAATGTTCCTCGGTCTCAACGCCTTCGACAACGCTTGTGACCCCGAATCTTTTGCATAAGGCCAGAACCATCTTAACGATGTCTTTGTTCATCGGATGCTCATCGATCTTCTTCATAAAGACCATGTCGATTTTGAGAACATCAAACGGAAGCTCTGATATGACATTCAAGGAGGAGTAGCCGCTTCCAAAGTCATCGACCTCAATGAAGAAGCCTTTCTCCCTTAGGGAATTGACGAGGTTCAAGATTTCCTGCTTATCTTGGGAATATGCGCTTTCGGTGATTTCCAAATAATATTTGTCATGAGGGACGCCACAGCTATCGACCGCTTCAAGAATCTCTTTTTCGAGGTTAGGGTTATGGACATCGACCCTAGAAACGTTCACGGAGACCGGCAAATAGAAACCAAGTTCTTCTTTCCATCTCGCTTGTTGTTTAGCGACTTCCTCAAAGACATAAGAATCAAGAGCCTGTATGAAACCGTTTGTCTCAAATAGAGGGATGAAGACACCAGGGGAGATCATTCCATATTTTGGATGCTCCCAACGGACAAGGGCCTCAGCGCTAGATAAGATGTTCTTCGGTCCTTGGATTTTGTATTTTGGCTGATAGAAGACTTTGAATTGATGGCTCTTTAAAGCTTCTTTGAAACCGTTGATAAGTTCCTCTTCAAAAACGGATTTTTTCTCAATTTCCTCGTCAAAAATGCAATATATTTCAGAATCGCCTTGAATTCTTTCGGAAAGATTAACGGCTCTTCCGATAGCGATATCCTTGTCTAAAGACGGATCGACGTTTGGATAAATTCCGACATGGAGATGAACGCTAGAAGGGTTGATAAGCTTCTCTAAATGAGCAAGCAAACCTTTGACGAACAAGTCATCGTTTTCGATGTGAGGGCAGTATAACAAGAAGTCGCCTGTGCCATGGTGGGAGGCGAATCCTTTATGCTCATTCACATAGCCTTTGAGATATTCAGCGATGTTTCTCAGAACATCATCGGCAAACTCTTTTCCATAAAGCTCATTGATCAAACGGAAACGGGTGACGTTGACGGAGATCATATCCTTTTTGATGTTTGGATATGCCGCATCGAACTGGAGGCAGAATTTCTTAA
>JAFYAZ010000004.1 GCA_017540455.1 Bacilli bacterium
CCGATCCAGTTGCGTTGCATCTCAAGGGTGCTCTTTGGCCAATCTAAGCCTTCGAGATCTTTCTCAAGACGGTCCGCATAAGCGGTGATCTTTAGGATCCATTGGCGCATTGGCATGCGGATGACTGGGAAGCCACCGCGCTCAGACTTGCCATCGATGACCTCTTCGTTAGCGAGGACGGTGCCAAGCTCTGGGCAATAGTTGACTGGGATGTCGTCGACATAAGCGAGGTCATGTTTATACATCTGGAGGAAGATCCACTGGGTCCATTTGTAGAAGGATGGATCGATGGTGGCGATTTCCTTGCTCCAGTCATAGGAAAGACCTAAGGTCTTGATCTGCTCTTTGAAGTGAGCGATGTTCTTGCGGGTGAAGCCTTCTGGGTGCTCGTTGTTCTTGATGGCGAATTGCTCAGCAGGAAGACCGAAAGCGTCCCAGCCCATCGGGTGAAGGACGTTAAAGCCCTGCATCCTCTTCATTCTGCAAAGGATGTCAGTCGCGGTATAACCCTCTGGATGTCCGACGTGAAGTCCTTGTCCCGAAGGATAAGGGAACATGTCGAGGGCGTAGTATTTTGGTTTTGAGAAATCATGGACGTCACATTTGAAAGTCTCGTGCTCGTCCCAGTATTTGGCCCATTTCTTCTCGATTGAGCCATGGTCGTATGACATATATGGTGTCCTCCCACTAGGAAGCGAGAGAATGGTAGATCTTGAGGTACTCGCTAGCGGAATTCTTCCAGCTATGGTCACACTTCATCGCATTCTTCACGCAAGTCCAGAAAGCCTTCTTATCGGCGAAGAGCTCTCTAGATAAGCCCACGGCATAGCCGAGGCCTGAATCATTATAATCATTGAAACCGATTCCGTCAGCCACTTTCAGGTTGTCTTTGTTGTAACCAACAACGGTATCGGCCAGACCGCCGGTAAAGCGAACGATCGGAAGGGTACCATAACGCTTGGCGATCATCTGGGAGATTCCGCATGGCTCAAAGAGGGAAGGCATGAGGAAATAATCGCATCCCGCATAGATCTTATGGGCGATGGCGTCGTTATAGCCGATATAGATGCCACAGGTATCTGGGTATTCGCGTCTTAGCTGCTCGCACTTCTGCTCAAGCTCATATTCGCCTGAGCCAAGGATGACAAGCGATGCTCCCATTGCCAAAGCACCTCTCATGTTATTGATCATGATGTCGATGCCTTTTTGCCAAGAGAGGCGTGAGACGAGGCCATAGACTGGTCCGCCTTTGTTTGTGATATGGAAGGAATCAAGGAGGTCTTTTTGGTTGGCTTTTTTGCCTTCTTTAACGGTTTCGACGTCAAAATTCCTTGCAATTCCTTTGTCTTTTGCTGGATCCCACTCCTCGGTATCGATGCCATTGGCGATGCCAGTGAAGTCATAACGCCTAAGCTCAAGGTCTCTATCTAAGCCTTGGCCATGCTCGAAAGTGAGAAGCTCATTTCGGTGGGTTGGCGAGACGGTTGTGATCTTGTCGGCATAGACGATTCCGGCTTTGAGGGTGCTCACAAGGCCATCTAAGCGGACGCGACCGGTGTCATAGAGGGAGTCGCTAAGATTGAAGAAATCGTTAAGGAAGAAACGATCGAGGAAGCCTTTGAAAGCTGGGTTATGGATGGTGAGGACACTCTTCATGTTCTTGTAGAATGGGTCGGCTGGTTTCCCCTCTTTGAGGAGGCAAGGAACCATGGCGCTTTGCCAATCGTGGACATGAACGATGTCGGCTTTGAATTTGAGTTGTTTGAGGGCCTCTTTGGCGGCTAAGGCGAAATAGGCGAATCTTTCGCCGTCATCGTCATAGCCATAAAGATGGTCACGATAGAAATATGGGTCGTTCTCGACGAGGTAGAAAGTGACCCCATCGATCTTGGTCTCATAGAGAGTCGTTTCCTGTTGTCTCCAGGACATCTTTACTGTGTAAGAGACCTTTTTGGTGGCTTTGAGATTCTTTCTTTTGATGGCGCCGTAGTAAGGAATGACGACAATGACTTCGTTGCCTTCCTTGACGAGCTCTTTGCTTAAAGCAAAAACGACATCGGCGAGGCCGCCCGATTTACATAAGGGGTTGCTCTCGCTGGCAAGCATCGCGATCTTCATACTTTCGCTCCTTGCTTGATATAGATGACATCATCCTTGTCGCCTTGGATTTTGTGGCGAGCGGCAACGGTGCTGTACTTATCGATGACGACGTCGCTCACTGCGCTATTCTCTTCGAGAACGCAGTTGCTAAGGACGATGGAACGCTGGACCTTCGCGCCTTTCTTGACCTTGACGCTACGGCAGATGATGGAATCCTTGACGGTTCCTTCAACGACGCAGCCATTGGAGACGAAGCTATTGGAGACATCGCTTTCGGTGCCATAGATGGCTGGCGGGGTGTCGTGGGTGCGGGTGAAGATCGGCCAATCCTCTTTGAATAATTCTTCGTATGGCTTTCTCTTGAGAAGCTCGAAGGAATATTCGACGTAATGGGCAAGGCTATCGAACCTTCTGGCATAGCCAGTGTATGGGACACAATGGATCTTGGTGCCAAGGAAATCGTTTCTTGCGATGACTGCGAGATATTCGGCGATGCCCCAAGAGGAATCGACTCTGTTGCCGTGGTTAATCATCTCGACTAAGGTCTCACGGTTGATGATCCAGATCTGGAGGGAGACTTTGGCTTTCTTGGCGTCGCCTTTGTTCTTATGGACGTCTTTAAGATAGCCATTTTCATCGATGTTTAAGACATCGGCGCCGATGAACTCTTTGTTCGCATCATCGATCTCTTTATAGACGATGGTGATCTTCTCTCCCCTCTTCTCATGCTCTTCGATGAATGGGCGCAGGTCGATGGAAGCAACGATCTCTGGGGCTTCGAAGACAAGGAGGGAGGCGTTGGATTCATAAAGGACCCAATCGTTCTCTTTGATGTTGTTGATGTCGGTGTTGTAGGCAGGATTGAGGATACCTTTCTCGTTATAGAAGATGGTGTCTCTTCCGGTCTTGGTGTTGTTGACCCAGGACATCATGTTTCCCATGTGTTTAAGCAGGGAACGCTGGTGATTTTTGACAAGGACGTTGACGTTTTGGATGCCGGAATTGGTGAAATTCGACATGGCAAAATCCATGAAGGCATATCTTCCTAAGAAGGAGGTTGAGGCCAATGGACGGTTGGAGGTGAGCTCGCCAAGCTCTGGGGAGTTATGGCAATTGAGAAGGGCAATGATCTTGTTCATTATCTTTTACCTGCCTTTTCGTTAACAACCAAAGCGATGCCGTCTT
The DNA here is from genome assembly GCA_017540455.1 of Bacilli bacterium. Classification (GTDB taxonomy): domain Bacteria; phylum Bacillota_I; class Bacilli_A; order RFN20; family CAG-826; genus UBA4951. The sequence goes on from JAFYAZ010000004.1 coordinate 3,286, forward strand.
TCTCGACATTCACTTTCTCGCCTTTTTCGATGAGGGTATTCGGACCGATGATGGCATCGGTGACCACCGAATCATTATCGATGAAGGCGCCATTCATGACGACGGAGTTGGTGACCTTCGCGCCTTCTTCGATGACGACGTCGCCGGAGATGACGCTATGGTCGACTTCGCCAAGGATGATTGAGCCTTGGTTGATGAGGGAATCTTTGACTTTGGCGGTCTTGCCGATGAATTGAGGGGTGCCGTGGATATCTTCGCTAAGAATCTTATTCTTACCTTGGACGGTGTAGATGTTGATCTCTGGGTCTCCCGAAAGAAGAAGGTCCATGTTCGCCTGATGGAGGGAGGCGATGGTTCCGACGTCTTTCCAGTATCCGTTATATGTATAGGCGACGAGCTTCTTCTTATTCTTGAGCATCGTTGGGATGATGTTCTTTCCGAAGTCGTGGTCGCTATCTTCGAGGGCGTGGTCCTTGATGAGGTAATCGCGGAGGACGCTGTAGGTGAAGATATAGATGCCCATTGAGGCGAGGTTGCTCACTGGTTTCTTTGGCTTCTCGACGAACTGGACGATGTTGTCTTCTTTGTCGGTCACGAGAATGCCAAAGCGGGAAGCCTCTTCCATTGGGACTGGGTAAACGCTGATCGTGCAATCGGCGCCCATGTCAATATGCTTCTTAAGCATCGCATTGTAGGTGCAGCTATAGATATGGTCGCCCGAAAGGATGAGGACATATTTCGGATTGACTCTCTCGAGCCAGTCTAAGTTCTCATAGATGGCGTCTGCCGTGCCGGCGTACCAGCTTGAACCTTCCTCGGTCTGCTTTGGGGTGAGGACGGATGTGACGCTTCTGACGCCGTTAAGGCCCCACTTCTCGCCGTTGCCGACGTAAGTGTTGAGCTCGCTCGACTCATACTGGGTGAGGACGCTCACGGCATTGATGCCGCTATGGGCGCAATTTGAAAGCGGAAAGTCGATGATTCTGTACTTACCGCCATAACTGACGGCCGGTTTCGCCACCTTCTTGGTTAAAGCCTGAAGACGGGTACCTTTGCCACCAGCGAGAATCATCGCAGCTAATGTGGTACTCATATGTTCCCTCCGAACAATTTAGTTTCGTTAGGAATATATTAACATATATTGGTCACTTTATGATGGTGAATGCGCGAAATTTTCTTAAACGGAGAAAAAGTTTGCCATACGTTAGTATAGGTGATATATTTTAATCCGCGATTTCTCGCAGCAGAGGTGAAAACTATGTCAAGAAAATGCCCAGTTACCGGTAAAGGCCCAATGAGCGGCAACAACAGATCCCATTCCGTCAGAGCGACCCGTCGTCGTTGGAATGTCAATATCCAGACCTACAAAGTCAACATCAATGGCAAGATGGTCGAAGTCAAAATGTCCGCTCGCGCTTATCGCACTCTCAACAAGTCGATCAAGGCCAAAGACGAAAAGGCTGAATAGTTTTTACCGATTATTGATTTTTAAAAAGGCCCTGCAAAACGGGCCTTTTTTTGTTGTTTCGTTAGGAAATTATTAGGTAATTGCATAAGCCTGCGAAGAACCAGGCAAGGGCTGAGAGGAAGATGATGATCCACTCACTGAAGGCGAGGACGAATGGCTTAGGCCTCTTTAAGGATGAGCCTCCATCTTTACCCACCACTTTCTCTAACTGCGCCCAATTCTTGAGGCGTGGGTTGATAAGGATGAAGACAACCGTGAGAGAGATGACAAACTGCATGATCGAGAGGACAAAGACCGCGGTCTCTTTCTCGGACACCTTACTTAAATTAAGGAAGATGAGGCCGTTAAGGCTAGCAAGAAGGAAGAGGCCCAAACCCATCAAATAGAAACGGGTGAGGTGAATCCTTTCTCTCGAAGCGGTCAAGGTATGAATCCTTATTATTAAGAAGAACATCGTGACGGTGAGGGTTGCTGAAAGGACGAGGAGCCCGATCATATCGGCCGAAGTGTCAGAGTAATTGACGAACATCGAAACGTTTATGAGAGCTTCGGACGCCAAGAAAACGATGAGGGCGTAGAACCCAACCGAGTTCTTTTTCTTTTCGTAAGCCTCATATGGGAAGCCAGTCAGAAAAGAGAGCTTCTCAGGCTTGCTCGTCATTAAACCGCCCCAAGAAAAGAGGAGATACACAAGAAAAACGATTGGCGGAAAGATAAGAGCAAATTGCGCTAACTCAACGTTGATCATTATTTATTTAAGATTTTGGCTGCTCTGATTTCTGGGGTTTCGGCACCGAAAAGATAGGTTCCGGTGACAAGGATATCGGCGCCCGCTTTGATGGAAGCAGGCCCAGTTATGTCGTTGATTCCACCATCGACCTGGAGAAGGGCTTTGGAGCCGCTAGCTTTGATCATCGCTTTGACATCGGCGATTCTCTCGTAGGTCTCCGGGATGAATTTCTGTCCGCCCCAACCCGGTTCGACGCACATGACTAAGACAAGATCGACGTCGTTGAGGTATGGAAGAACGGCGTTCGTGGAGGTGTGTGGCTTGATTGAGATGCCGGCATAGGCACCGCCATCATGGATCTTCTTGATGGTCTCCCTCACCTCTTTCTCGCTTGGGCAAGCCTCAAGATGGAAAGTGATGATGTTCGAGCCAGCCTTGATGAAATCATCGACCTTTTCCCAAGGTTTCTCGATCATGATATGGGTATCGTTAAGCATATTATGCTTATTGTGGACATCTTTGACAAAATCAACGCCGAAAGACTCATTCTTGACGAATTTCCCATCCATGACATCGATATGGATGAGAGGCGCCCCAATCGATTCGGCTCCTGCCATTCCTTCCCTGATGTGGAAAGGCGTGCAAGCAAGCAAAGATGGGGAAAGGCATGGGGTTTTGATCACAAGTGCCATATTACTTAAAACCGAAGAGTCTCGCTAGAAGTCCCTTCTTCTCCTTGAAATTGTCCTTGTCCGAGAAGGCTTTGAGAATGTCCTCACGCATTAAGAATGCGTTGGCGTACCTCTCCTCTGGCCTCTTACGGCAGGCTTTGACGATGATTTTATCGAGCGACTTCGGGATGGAGGCCAGATACTTGCTTGGCTCCGGGAAGTGCTTTTTGATCTGAGCTATGGCGACGTCCTCTGGGGTGGCTCCATCAAATGGGATGGTGCCGGTCAAAATCTCGAAGAAGATGATGCCCATTGAGTAGATGTCGCTAGCGACATTGGCAGGTTCACCCATGAGAATCTCCGGGGCGCAGTAATAGACGGTGCCGGTTATGGCGTCGCCTGAGGTCTTCTCCCCTATTTTGCTAGAGATTCCGAAGTCGGTGATTTTGACACTGCCATCTGGAAGGTAGAAAAGGTTATCTGGTTTTAAGTCTCTATGAAGGAGTCCATGCTCATGGATGTAGCTGACACCTTCGGTGAGCTGAAGCATGACTTGGCAGGCTTCTTGTGGCGAAAGGTTATGGCCGCTTACGAGATTGAGCTTGTCGCGGAGGGTTCTTCCATCGACGTACTCATTGGCCATATATGGTCTTCCATCGATGGTGCCATGACCGAAGACTTTGACGATGTTTGGGTTATTGAGGGATGCGCTAGCGATGCATTCATGCTCAAAACGCTCGACGTTCTTTGGGTTGTCCATCATGTCTTCGCGCATGATCTTGAGGGCAACGGTCTTATGGAGGACAACGTCAAAAGCCTCATAGACATCGGCCATGCCGCCATGGGCGATCCTACCGGTTACTCTGTAACGGTTATCTATCTTTTCTCCAATCTCAATCATTGCTGATACACTCCCAAAGGGCGATGGCGATGTTATCGCTTCCCCCATTGCTATTTGCGATCGCTATAAGCGAATCGGCTTTCTGATCGCACCTCTCATCGGTGCTGAGGATATTCGCTATCTCATCTACCGGAACCTGGTTATATAAGCCATCTGAGCAACAAAGGATTGTCTCTCCTTGATAGTCGAATTCATTGAAGGCAAGGCTAAGCGACGGGAAGATGCCTAAGGCATTCATGAGGACGTGCCTATCAGGATGCGATACCGCTTCATCTTCGGTGATCTTGCCAGTCGAGAGAAGGAAGTTCACATAGGTCTGATCTTCGGTGAGTTGCTTCAAGGCGTTCTTCTTGATGAGCATGTAGCAACGGCTGTCGCCGATGCAGCATGTATAAAGTCTGTTATCAGAGATAAGGGCGCACACCAAGGTGGTTCCCATGCCTTTGGCATCAGGGTTATTCTCAGCGTACTCATAGATGGCCGCGTTGGCTTTCTTGGCCGCTTTGGTGAACCAGTTTCTGTTGGTGTAGGCGAAATGGTGTTTCCTCTTATGGCGGAAGGCATCGACCAAGGTTTCGATGGCGATTTGCGAAGCAAGGTCGCCTTTGTTGGCGCCTCCCATGCCATCGCAGACGACGAGGAAGACCTCGCCATTGACGTTCATCGCGACCTGGGCTTTGTCATCGTTATGGGTTCTCACCATTCCGATATCGGTTTTGAAAGCGTACGAACCGTGTCTCATCTTAGTTCCTACCTTTCAGGACGTACTTGGCGCGAAGCTGGCCGCAAGCCGCATCGATGCCAGTGCCCCACTCCTTGCGGATGGTGCAATTGATGCCGTGGTTATTGAGATAGAGGGAGAAGGCTTTGGTGTCTTTATCAAGCGATCTCTCGAATGGTTTTTCTTTGACCGGGTTGAGCGGGATGAGGTTGACGTAGCAAAGGATGCCGCGGAGTCTTTCCGAGAGTTCCTTCGCGCATTCGATGGTGTCGTTCACGCCCTTGATGAGAATGTACTCGAAGGTGACGCGACGGCCGCTCTTTTCGATGTATTCCTTGACCGCGTCAAGAAGGACGTCCATGTTATACGCCCTAGAGACAGGCATGAGCTCATTCCTGATCTTGTCGTTTGGAGCGTGAAGCGAGATGGCCAAATTGACCTGAATGCCTTCATCGCCATAACGCTTGATGCCTGGAACAAGGCCGCAGGTGCTGACGGTGATGTGTCTGGCGCCGATCGCTAAGCCTTTGGCTTCGTTCATGATGTGGATGAAGCTAGAGACGTTATCGTAGTTGTCAAATGGCTCACCGGTTCCCATGACGACGATGTGGGAGACGTTTTCCCCTTCTTCGTAAAGGATCTTGTTCATGACCATGACTTGGCCAGTCATTTCGGCTGAGGTGAGATTTCTTTCCCTCTTGAGGAGTCCAGAGGCGCAGAAAGCGCAGCCCATGGAGCAGCCGATTTGGGAGGAGACGCAGATGGCGTTGCCATAGTCATAGCGCATGAGGACGCATTCGACTTTGGCCCCGTCTTCCATTTCAACTAAGAGTTTGATTGTGCCATCAGAAGCCACTTGTTTTGTGAAAATCCTTGGCAAATCTAACGTATATTCCTCTTTCAGGACATCACGAAAAGATTTGGAGATATCCGTCATGGAATCGAAATCCGTCACTTTCTTGACGTAGATCCATTGGTAAAGCTGGGTGGCGCGATACTTCTTCTCGCCTCTCGCTAACATCTCCTCTTCAAGGGCTTTAAGGGTATATCCAAAGAGGTTCTTTTTCGGCATTTTATTCTTTTGGTGAGGCAGTGAGCAAATTGGTTGGGGCATCGGCTAAGCTGGCGATGTCTCCGACTGGGGTCTCCGCTTTAGCGGCGACGGTTTCCTTAACGAGGACCGCATAGTAGAGAGCGGTCGCCTTTTCTTCGAAAGGCATATTCTGGACTTCTTTGATGAGATGGAACTCTGGGTGGTTGGCGACGAAGTCGTTGACGGTCTTGTTGCCTTCCTTCTTGCTGATTGTGTAAACGCAGTAGATGAGGGTTCCTTTCTCGGCGACGAACTTGGAGCATCCTTCAAGGACGGCTTTCTCCTGAGCGAAGAGAGCGTCCATCTCCTCCTTCTTGAAGTGAAGGAGATAGTCTGGGTAGTCGCGAATGAGGTCAAAGTTCGAGCTATTTGGAGCGGCGATGACGAGGTCCTGTGGACGGGAAATCGCGGCTTCCATGGAATCAGGCTCGGCACCGAAGAAGTTGATGTTCTTATAGCCAGAGGCCTTGATCATGCGGGTGACGTCGGTGTAGCTATCGACGCTTGGGCAACCAAGGTTGAGGCCGATCTTGTTCTGATAGGTTTCGATTATCTCTTTGAAGAGAGAGGAATCGGCGTTGGCGTTATAGATGAAGGCTTCCTGTGGCTCTTCGATCTTGTATTCGTCGAGCATGGCTTTGGTGGCCATTCTCTCGGCGAAGATGGCGCCCTGCTTATAGAGGTCTAACTTACGGAGCGGGGTCTTTCCGCCATAAAGGAGGATGCCTTCCACTGGGGATTTGACAAAGTCAGGGTTGTTATTGAGCACCTCTTCCACTGGCACCATCGAGGTGCGGATGCGAACGCTGGAGGTGTTCTGTCTGGCGTTGGCTTTGAGGATTCGGTAGGTTTGGCCATATCCGAAATGCTGCCAGATCTTAAGGACCCACTCTGGGGTGTTGTATCTGAGTGAGAGATATTTGTTCGAGGTCTTAAGGAATTCGGCTGGGATGAATTCGTTTGGGGTCTCAGCTTTGGCGAAAAGTGGCTCGAGCTTCTCCATCTTCTCCTCGCCGATCTTCTCGCTAAGGACCTTCTTCATGTCCTCAAGAGCGATGCGCTTGAAGAAATAGATGTCAGCGAGAGCGAGCTTGATGGCCATCTTCTCTTCTTCGGTGAGGCCTTCGATTTTGGCTTCCTCGACAAGATGAGTGAAAAGAAGGTGATGACGAAGCTCACATCCGACAAGGCCAGCGACGGATCCTCTAAGAGGACGGATGGCTGGGTCAGCTTGGAAAAGCTTCTTGAGAGCGTCATTGAACTGAACATCGTTCACAAGGATGTCGTTCAAGACCTTTTGGGCTAAATCAAATTCTTGCATGTCTTTCCTCCCAAAACTTAATGTTGGTGTTTATGTCCATGGTGGCAATGGCCATCGTGGCAGCAATCATCATCTTCCTTGGCGTCAAGGGATTCGAGTTCTTCCTCGTGCCCGGCAAAGACATCGCCAAGGTAGATTTGCTCTTCGTCGTCGATATCGAGATCGGCGCGGTCGAGGGGGTTGGCCTCGTCTTCGTATTCTTCATCCTCGTCGTCATAAGGCATCGCCTCAGCGGAGATGTTGCCTCTTTCGATGAAGCGGGGATAGTCTTCGTTAATGTGTTCGTAATGGTGTTCCATCTCGAAATAAGTGAATGTGACGCTTAGGTTGATTGTGAAATCCGTGAAGGTTTTGATGAGGTAATCCGCGATTTTGCTCTCAAGAACCTCATACTTCTTTGGAGCGCGAACAAGGATTTCCGTTTGCCAGGAAGTCTGCTCAACCCCCTTATGGAAAATCATACTGTTTGGGGAATAGAAGACGATTTCTTCCTCCTCGCATTCAAAAAGGCTTGCTAAATTTGCAGTGTTCTTCCTCGAATAGGTGCCGACAACGAACTGGTCTAGGCCTAAGACAGAGATGACGATCATATAATTCCTCTAATAGGAGGAAATTATAACACGGCTGGAGTCAAAGGGTTATCCTATTTGCTCTAATAATCGAGCGGATCGACGTTGACGGAGATGTCGACGCCGGCCACCGAAGAGAATCTTTGGAGGAGTTGCCTGAGGTAGGAATCGATGCTCTCCCTCTTCTTGAATTTGAGAAGGAGGACGCGTTTATGCTTGCCGTTACTCATCGAATAGAATGGGGTGATCGGACCTAAGACGATGAGGTTTTCGATGCCTAAGCCTTGGATTTCCTTTTTGAAATCCAGCGCGGATGACATCGCTTTCTCTTCTTTAGAAGAGGAGAACTCAAGAAGGACGCAGTTGAAGTATGGAGGGTACTCGGTAACTCTCCTTTGCTGCATCTCCTTGAGATAGAAGGAACCATAGTCTTGCGAGGCTCCGAATTTGATCGCGTAATGCTCCGGGTTATAGGTTTGGATGAGGGCTTCTCCGACCCTCTTGGAACGACCGCTTCTGCCAACGGCCTGGGCGATAAGCTGGAAGGTTCTTTCCGCGGCACGGTAAGTTGGTAAACTTAAACCGATATCGGCTAGGACCACCGCTGAGAGGGTGACGTTAGGGAAATCATGGCCCTTGGCGATCATCTGGGTGCCAACCAAAACATCATATTTCCCATCTTTGAATTCATGGAGGATCTTCTCGACGTTTTTGGAGACCTTTCCGATGTCGCTATCCATCCTGGCCACTCTGGCGCCAGGGAAGAGTTCTTCGATTTCTTTGACGACTCGCTCGGTGCCATAGCCCACTCTTCTTAAGCGGGTGTTGCCGCAATCTGGGCAGCGTTCTGGATACTTCTCGACGAAGCCGCAGTGATGGCACTTGAGCATCGAGTCTTCTTGGTGGAAGGTGAGGTTGCCACCACAACTCGGACAAGTGAAGATATGTCCACATTTCGGACACTCGATTCCCGTCCAATAGCCACGTCTATTGATGAGCAAAAGAACCTGCTCACCCTTATCGAGCTTTTCCTTAATTTTGGCGATTAATGGAGCACTTAGTTTCTCTGATGATTTGCTGAAGACTCTGCGGTCCCTGAGATCGATGATTTCTGTATGAGGGAGGGCTTTTTCGTTGATGCGATGAGGCATTGAGGCGTAGCCATAGACGCCTTTGTCCGCTCTCGCTTTCGATTCGAGGGTTGGGGTGGCACTACCAAGCAAGACTTTGCAGCCTTCGATCTCGCCTCTCATGATGGCGACTTCTCTAGCGTGGTAATACGGGGAATTGTCTTGTTTATACGATTCGACATGCTCTTCATCGAGGATGATGAGGCCGATGTTTTTAAGCGGAGCGAAGACAGCGCTTCTAGCGCCGACGACGATTGAGGCATCGCCTCGAGCGATACGCCTATATTCGTCATATCTCTCAGCTGGGGTGAGCTCGCTATGGAGGATGGCGACTTTAGGGCCGAACCTGCGGCTAAAATATTCCACCATCGCTGGGGTGAGGTTGATTTCTGGGACGAGCATCAAGACGGATTTGCCTTCTTCGAGGACCTTTTCGCTTAAGCGAAGGTAGACTTCCGTTTTGCCTGAGCCGGTGACGCCTTCAAGGAGGACGACTCCTTTGTCACTGTTTCTGATATCGTCGAAGGCCTTCTTCTGCTCGAAAGACATCTCATGAGGCTCTTCTCTTTCTTCGGGCCTGATATGGAACCTCTCTTTTTCTTTGAGGATGATTCTGACTCTCCCTTTCTCAAGAAGTTTTTTGAGGATGGCGATGGAACCGCACTCCTTCTTGAGGATTGGGGTGTTCGCGGCCACTAGGCGGAGCATCTCAATCTGTTTATCGGTGAGATCGTTTTCATCATTTTTGACTAGTTCCACCCACTGCTCATAGGCGATCTTTGGACCACGTAATGCAGAGGTTTTTGGGGAGAGCGATAATGGCAACATCGCCTGCAAAACCCCAATGAATGGAGCCAAATAGTACTTCGAGACACGGTTCGCAAGTTCCATCATTTTGTCATCGACGAGAGGTTCTTCATCGATGATGTCGTAGTCATGGATTTCTTTAAAAGCGTACCCGTTTTCCTCTTCGAGTTCGGCAAGGGTTTTCTCGGTGTCCCTAACGGCTAAGACAAAGCCCATGACCGCTTCCTGGGCGCCGAAAGAAATACGGACCCTGAAGCGAGGCTCGATTCTCTTTTTGCCGAAATAGGCATATGAAAAAGTGTGGTCCAAAGACCTTTTGCCGTATTCCGTCAGAACATCGATTATCTTCACGAGATTATTCTAACAAAAAAGAGGCTCTATAGAGCCCCTAATTCTTTGCGAATTATCTTTTTGACCTCATCAGCGCAGCTATCGAGGGTGTCGTTGATGACGTTATACATGTAATTGCCCTTCTGAGCGATCTCATCCCTGGCTTGTTGGAGCCTCATCTGGATGGTGCTATCGTTCTCGGTGCAGCGCCCCCTGATTCTTCTCTCAAGTTCCTCATAGGATGGAGGGAGGAGGAAGATGGTGACGACGCCGTCTTGGCCTTTGACTTTGCTTAGAACCTGGGTCGCGCCATGGACATCGATCTCGAGGACGACGTTCTCGCCTTTGAGGCGGTGTTCCTCAATTGGAGCAAGAGGAGTTCCGTAGGAATGTCCGACGTAACGGTTATATTCAAGGAGTTTGCCTTCCTCGATGAGCTTATCGAATTCATCTTGGCTGATGAAGTAATATTCGCGTCCATGCATCTCCCCTTCTCTCTTTTGGCGGGTGGTCACGGACACTGAGAAAAAGAGATTAAGATCTTTGTCTTCCATCACTTTCTGGCGGATGGTGCCTTTGCCGACCCCTGAAGGCCCGCTCATGATAATCAAAAGTCCCTTTTTCATGGTTTGCAAAATTATAGGACCGCTCTACTTTTTTTACAACAAAATATAGCGATGCCATCTCATTTGAGCGAAAAGACGCGAATCTTTACATTTACTATCTTTAATGGCGGTTATCCCTTTAGGCGAGTATGCTACAATATGAAATTATGAAAGCCCTAAGCAAAAGCGACCTCGAAATATATGCGTCCTACCTCTCCAAAAACTTAGAGGGAAGACATCTCTCGAGCCCTCTGCTCTACACAGAGAAGGCTATCTTTTTTAGGCTTAGCGGCAAGGGCGGATCGAGGTTTTCCCTCATCCTAGATGAGGAGTGTCCTCGTGTGTATATCGGAGATGAGACTTTCGCGGCCACAAGCGTGTCGTCCCACTTCTTCGATCAGCTCAAGAAAGAACTCGTGAATCCATATATCGAGAAAGTTGAGACTTTTGGGGATGACAGAATCCTGAAGTTCTCTCTTCTCACCATCAACAGCGTTTTCAAAGAAGAGCCACGTATCCTCTATGTCGAACTCTTCCCACATCACCCTAACCTCGTGGTGACCGATGCCGAAAACAAAATCATCCTTTGCTACAAGACAGGCCATATCGATGACGAGAGACCTCTTCTCAAATCGATGGTCTATGAGGCTCCGAAAAAGAACGTTTTCCCTGCAAAACCTTCCTCTTTTGAACCAAAAGCCTTTGAAGAGGTATGCTATGAAGCCGAGAAGACTCTTGCCGAGAAAAGGAAGAAAGACCGTTTTGAATATCTCTTCAAGGCTCTTAGGAACAGGAAGAAACTCCTTGAGAGAAAACTCGTTTCATTAGAGAAAGATATCGCTGAGGCAAATAGCCATCTCGATGATGGAAGATTTGGCGATGCGATTTATATGTCGATGTCCGAGATCACTACTAAGGCATCATCCTTCGTTTACGAAGGTGAGGAAATCAAACTCGATCCTTCTAGAAGCGCAGCCGAGAACGCGAACGCCTATTACAAGAGAGCGAAGAAAGCCAAGATGACCCTCAAGCAGGTCGACATCAGCAAAGAGAAAGCCTCCAAAGAGCTTGAGGAAATCTCTTCCTCTTTGTCTCAGCTCGAACATGCGGATGAATCCGGACTTGAGATGATGGCGAAAGAACTTGATATCGCGATCATCAACCAGTCCAAGAAAAAGAGCGTCCACGAATGGAGAGGACTTTCCGAAGCATCGCTCCCCTACTACGTCGAATACGAAGGGACCAAGATCCTCTATGGAAAGACATCAAAGCAAAACGATTGCCTCACTTTCCTTTTTGAAACCGCGAAAGACCACCTCTGGTTCCACGTCATGGGCAACAGCGGCTCCCACGTCATCATCAAGAAAGATGATCCAACCGAAGAAGAGATCAACATCGCTGCTTCGATCGCCCTCCTTAACTCCAAGCAGGAGGAAGGCGAGGTCATGGTGGCGTTCAGGAAAGACGTCAGAAAAGGTTCAGTCCCTGGTCAGGCCGTCGTCAAAACCTTCAAACCGCTTCGCCTCAACCGTATTGATTCAAAAGCCAAAGATTTGCTAAAATCTGCGAAGAAATATACTTTCTAAATCAAAAAATCCTATGCAAAAACCGATTAAATTCTTCCTTAGTTTGCTTTGCCTACCAGGACTTTGCTCTTGCATTTTGGACGAAGCTTTTGGTGATCATCCAAACGCAATGGAAGTCATGATGTCTAACAGCGTTCAAGTCTTCGACAAGGATTCCACTTCTCTCCGCTCAATAGCAGAACCAGAGTATGCCGAAGAGATAATCTACCGCGCCGAGCGTGGCGAGAACGTCCTCTTTGCTTTCTCACAGGAGGACTGCTCATCCTGCGAGAGTTTCATGAAGAACGCTGGAAGTCGCCTTTGGCAAACAAAATATAGGATTACCTTGATCGGTAAAGAGATAAAAGAAGAGGCAGCGAAGATTTCAAAGTACGTTGCCGATAACGAATTAGAGAGAACCATTTCTCACCCAATAAATGGTGGCACCCCTTCCCTATACATAATGAACAACGAGAAAATCGTCGAACTCGTATATGGATCAAATAAAGATGACGACAAGATCGTTGCCACCGCTTTAAAGGAATATGTCAAAGGCGGCAATGTGTATCACTCCGATGTCAGCGGTTGGTACTCATCGTTTGACAGACGCGATACCCTCATAGAAGGACCAACCTACGTCTTAAGCGAAGCGTCGAAAGACGATTTCTATACGAATGTTTTCCCAATCGTTTCAAAAAGCGACAAAAAGTTCAACGTCATTGAAGTCAAATCTTACGATGAGGATTCTGCTGGCATGAATTTGTTACGTGGGTCCACAGGCACGAACGACCTCGAAGGAAAGCTTCTCTACGTTGATCTCGCCGATACTTCGAAAGGCGAAAAGGAAAGCACCATCACCATCATCGATGATGTCCAGTCATATCTAAAAGAGAACTACGTTAGTTCTTCTCTCTAACCTTCTTATCGAACTCGAGGCCGTCCTCGAGTTTTTTCCATTTGCTGTAGATGAAATAATCACCCATCGCGTCGGCGTATCCTTTAGGATATGAGCCTTCCATGCAAATGTGATCGGCGTATTTCTCCTTGAGTTCTTCAAGGTTGTTTTTGTAATTGAGTTTGTTCTTTCTCGAGGTTGAAAGAGCGTAGTACTTCTCCCCTGTCATATCCTGACGGTTCTCGTTATAGGCGATCACGTCAGCGTAGATCTCGTAGCAAGAAAGCGAATTAGCGAAGTTGATGAGGTCTGGGGTATTTCCTCCAGCTGGCCTCATGTTGCACTCAAGGCCATAGATGCCGTCTTTGGTGACGAAGAATTCGATATGGAAGAACCTCTTCTTGATGCCGAAGGACTTGATGACCTTCCTTCCCATCTCATCGAATTCTTTGGTGTCGAATAACTCCGATGGAAGGGAGATTGGGTTGTTATAGTAGCAATCGTCTTCGTTGTACTGCACCATCTCAGCGGTTGGGGTATCGAAGATATCGGTCGTCGAGAAGACGACGTTGCTGTCGTTGTCGCAGATGCCGTCATAAGAGACGATCGTGCCTTCGATGTATTCTTCCATGATGTAGGTCTCGCCAAGTCGCTTGGCTAAGAACTTCTCCATGGCTTGCTCATCTTCGAGTTTGAAGGAATCGGAAGCGCCGACACCGACGTTAGGCTTAACGAAAAGCGGCCATCCGACTTTAGAGGCGAATTCCTTCGCTTTGGCTAAATCATCTGGTCCATTGACGAGGATGTAGCGCATGGTCTTCACCCCGGCGTCCTGGAAGCAGGCTTTCATTGCGCTTTTGGCTTTGATCTTGAGCATGTCGCCTGGGAGGAAGCCATTTTCGACCATCATGTCTTTGCGGAGCTTCGCATCCTCTTGGAGCCACCACTCATTGTTGCTCTCAAGGTAGTCGATTGGGCCGTAGTTCTTTTCGTAGTAACGGCAGACATCGAGCATGTTGCTATAGACCGACATATCATGGACTTGCATGTATTCGGTCAAGTTGGCCTTCAAAGAATCGTTCAATGAAGAATATGGAGCGTCTCCGATGCCTAAAACCCTGATGCCTCTTTTGTTCAAAGACTCAACGAAGTGGAAGTAGCAATCTGGGAAGTTCGGAGAGATAAAAATAAAGTTCATAAGGACATTGTAAAAGAAAAAATTACGATTTCTTTATGAAACCTCTTACATTGAAAAAATATTTGTTTTGCGGGGGTTATTGCTTGAGTTTGGCTGAGGCGACTTTGACGTCTTCCTCATCTTTTTCAAGGGTGAGAGGCCTGCCTTGAATGAGCTTGAGGGCCTCTTCTTCGGAGTCCGCCGGAAGGGCGGTCTCACTTAGTACGACGATCTGGTCGTCAGGTTTGACTTCCACCGCTCCATGCCACAAAGCGAAAAACTCGCTTCTGCCATGCGACGTGATTTTGCAAACGCCCGTTGGCCTAAGCTCGCCGACGACTGGGGTGTATCCCCTCATGATGCCCATAGGGCCTCTTGTGGTTGGGAGATAGACCTCGTCGCACTCGCCTTCGTAGGCGATTCCGTTTGGGGTGAGGATGAGAAGTTCCATTATTCCTGGCTCTCCATCTTCTTGGCTTTCTCGACGACGTCCTCAATGGTGCCGCAATACATGAAAGCGGACTCCGGGAGGGAATCGTATTTGCCAGAAAGGATCTCTTTGAATGAGTGAATGGTCTCTTGGATTGTGACGTATCTTCCTTCGAAACCGGTGAAGTTCGCGGCAACGTGGAATGGCTGAGAGAGGAAGTTACGGACGCGTCTAGCTCTGGCTACGACGGCTTTATCTTCATCACCAAGTTCATCGATGCCAAGGATGGCGATGATGTCTTGGAGCTCTTTGTAACGCTGCAAGAGTTTCTGGACGCCACGGGCAACTTCGTAATGCTCTTGTCCAACGACGGCTGGGTCAAGCATGTTCGAAGAGGATTCGAGTGGATCGACGGCTGGGTAGATGCCTAAAGCGGCGATGTTTCTATCAAGAATGGTTCTCGCATCAAGATGGGAGAAGGTGGTCGCTGGGGCTGGGTCGGTAAGGTCATCAGCAGGAACGTAGACAGCCTGGACAGAGGTAATGGATCCAGCGTTCGTGGAGGTGATTCTCTCTTGGAGCTGGCCCATCTCAGTGGCTAAGGTTGGCTGATATCCGACGGCGCTTGGCATACGGCCAAGAAGGGCGCTGACCTCGGAGCCGGCCTGGGTGAAACGGAAGATGTTGTCGATGAAGAGAAGAACGTCTTTGTGTTCTTTGTCGCGGAAATACTCAGCCATCGTGAGGGCACTGAGACCAACACGCATTCTGGCTCCCGGAGGTTCGTTCATCTGACCGAAGCAAAGGGCGGTATTCTTAAGGACTCCGCTCTCCTTCATTTCGAAATATAAGTCATTGCCTTCGCGGCTTCTTTCGCCGACGCCTCCGAAGACGGAGATGCCGTTATGCTCGCTCGCGATATTGCTGATAAGTTCCTGGATGAGGACGGTTTTGCCAACGCCCGCACCGCCGAAAAGACCGATCTTTCCGCCTTTGGCGTATGGGCAAAGGAGATCGATGACTTTGATGCCGGTCTCAAGGATGTCGTTAGAGACCTTTTGCTCGGAGAAGGATGGGGCTGGACGATGGATTGGATCATGTTCCTCTTTGGAGAAGTCTCCGCCGAGATCGTCGATTGGCTCACCAAGGACGTTGAACATGCGGCCTAAGGTGCATGGTCCGACTGGGACGCTGATAGGCGCTTCGGTATCGATGGCTTCCATGCCACGCTCGACGCCTTCGGTCGCACCCATGGCGACGCTTCTTACGGTGTCATCGCCGATGTGCTGCATGACCTCACAGGTGAGCGTCTTGCCATCTTTGAGAGTGATTTTGAGAGCCGTCAAAAGGGCAGGAAGGTGCTTGTCTGGGAAACGGACGTCAATGACCGGTCCGACAGCTTGGACGACTTTGCCGATTAGTTCTTTTTCTTTCATGCTGGCTTCTCCTCCTTGTTATTCGTGGGCATTTGCCCCGCCCACCACTTCGGTGATTTCCTGAGTGATGGCGTTTTGTCTGGCTTTGTTGTATTCGATGTTGAGTTTCTCAAGTAACTCATCCGCGTTGTCGTTGGCGTTATCCATCGCCGTTCTTCTTGAGGCTTGTTCGCTTAGCTCGCTCTCGAGCAGGCGTCCGTAGAGCACGCTTGTGAGGTAATCAGGCATCAGCGAATGGATAAGGGTCCTAGGCTCCTCGTCGAAGATCGGAGGGCAGAAGGATTCGTTCTTCCACTTCTTCGGGGTGATTTGGACCGGAAGGAACTGGAAGGTGAGCGGGGTGAAGGTTATTGAGTTGATGTAATGGGTGAAGATGATGCAGATGTTTTTGTACTTCCTGCTATTGAATTCATCCTTGAGTTTGAGACAGAAGGAACGGAGCTTCTCCATATCGAGATCGAGGTCCACTTCCATAAAATCCCTGACAATATTGAGGTATTTTTCATTTCTCTCGTAGTGATGGATGGCTTTTGAACCAATCGGAACGATGTAGTCCGTAGGCTTAATCATCGCGTCAGCGTACTTGAAGAGATTGCTGTTATAGGCACCGCATAGACCCATATTTGAGGAGATGACGATATAGAGGGTTGGGAGGTCGCCTTTGTTGAGGCAGCCATAGTGAGACATCGTCTCTTTGTCGTGGCTAAAAAGCATCGCCATGAGGTTCTGGTATTCTTCGATGTAGAAGTTGCTCTTCTCAAAGGCATCCTTGAGACGTTTGGTTTTGACCGTGGCGATGAGTTCCATCGCCTTGGTGGTCTTCTCCGTCCCTTGGATGGCTAAGATCCTATGTTTGGTTTTGCTTAATGAGCCAGGCATCCTTACTTAGTCTCTCCCTTTTTGAGTTCGTAGGTTTTCTTGTATTCCTTGATGGCTTCGGCGAGTTTGTTCGTAAGTTCATCATTGAAGGCTTTCTTTTCGGTGAGTTCGTCGATGATTTCCTTATGTGAATCCTCGATGTACTGATACATCTCAGAAAGGAATGGGTTGACCTCTGGAAGAGAGAGGTCATCGAGGAACTTTCTGTTGACCGCGAAGAGTTCGATGATCTCGCGGATCATGTTCATTGGGGCCCAGTTGACTTGCTTGAGGGCTTCGGTGACGACCGCACCATGGGTGAGGATACGCTTGGTCTCGGCGTCGAGATCACTTCCAAACTGTGAGAAGCTAAGGTTCTCACGGTAGTTGGCAAGCTCGATCTTTAAGGATGAGGCGACTTGCTTCATGGCTTTGATCTGAGCGCTGGAGCCAACACGGCTGACGGAAAGACCGGAATCGACAGCAGGACGCTGGCCGGAAGCGAAGAAGTCGCTCACTAAGAAGATCTGACCATCGGTGATGGAAATGATGTTCGTTGGGATGTAGGCGCTGATATCGCCAGCCTGGGTCTCAACGATTGGCAAAGCGGTGATGGAGCCACCGCCATAGTCTTTGGAGAGTTTGCAAGCTCTCTCTAAAAGTCTGCTATGGAGATAGAAGATGTCGCCTGGATAGGCTTCACGTCCTGGGGCTCTTCTCAAGAGAAGAGAGAGGGCGCGGTATGCGACGGCGTGTTTGCTTAAATCATCGAAAACAATGAGGACGTCCTCACCGTTTTCCATCCATTCCTCAGCCATGGCCATGCCCGCGAATGGGGCGACATATTGCTGAGGGGCTGGCTCGGAGGCGCTTGCGTTGATGACGGTGACGTAATCGAAGCAGCCTCTGGCTTTGAGTTTGGCGACGATTCCGGCGACGGTTGAGTTCTTCTGGCCGATCGCGACATAGACGCACTTAACGTTCTTGCCTTTCTGATTCACGATGGTGTCGATGGCAATGGAGGTCTTGCCAGTCTGACGGTCGCCGATGATGAGCTCACGCTGACCACGGCCGATCGGAATCATGGAATCGATGGCTTTGATGCCGGTTTCGAGAGGGGTATTGACGGATTTTCTGGTCATGACGCCAGGAGCGATTCTTTCAATTGGACGCGTTTTTGCATAGGATATTGGTCCAACTTCGTCTAAAGGAAGGCCTAAAGGAGAGACGACTCTTCCTAGTAATCCATCCCCTACTGGGACCTCAACGACCTTGTGGGTGCGTTTGACGGTATCGCCTTCTTTGATTTGCCTATCGCTTCCTAAAAGGACGGCGCCGACATCATCGAGGTTGAGGTTCATGACCATGCCATAGACGTCATTAGGGAAAAGAAGAAGCTCGCCGAGCATGGCGTTCTTTAGACCATAGATGGTCGCGATGCCATCGCCAACAGCGATGACGGTGCCTACGTCGCTGCTCTCGACAAGGTTCTCATATCCCTTGATCTGCTCCTTGATGAGAGAGCTTATCTCACTTGGATTAAGTTTCATATCTTTCCTCCGTCAGTTTTTGAGAAGATTGCTACGCAAACGCTCAATCTTCCCAAGGATGGTCCCGTCAAAGACTTTGTCATCCACATATACTTTCACGCCGCCGATAAGACGATGGTCGACGTGGTTTTCGAGCTCAACCTTCGAGGAGAGTCTCTCTCCGATTGATTTCTCGATTTTTTTGATTTCAGCTGCAGAGAGTTTCTCCGCCGAATAGACGATTCCTTCCTTGATGCCGCTAAACTCATTGCAA
The DNA here is from genome assembly GCA_017540455.1 of Bacilli bacterium. GTDB lineage: Bacteria > Bacillota_I > Bacilli_A > RFN20 > CAG-826 > UBA4951. The sequence goes on from JAFYAZ010000004.1 coordinate 21,796, forward strand.
AGGTTATTGAATGAGGAAGCGATGGCCTCGAAATGGATGATCTCATGCTTCAGCATCAAGAGTTTCAAGAAAGCCGGAATCTCTTTGTTTGCTAATCCCCCAAAGACCTTGTCGACGAGGGCGTTAAGCGATTCCTCAGGTAACGAATATGAGGAAAGGGTTTCCAAAAGCTCAGGGTTATCCCTGAAGAGAGCAAGAACTTCCTTCATTTCCTCTTGGAAAGAAGACACCTTCTTCTTCTCTAAAGCCAGCTCATAAAGGCCAGCCGCGTATGCGTTTGCTTCCGCTCCCCTCATTTATTCTCCTTATTCGTCCACGCTGTCGACGAATTCATCGACGAGTTTGGCGTTATCCTCTTTGTTCACTTCACGGCCAAGGACGGCTTTCGAGGCATCAAGGGCGACATTGACGATTTCTTCTCTGATGGCGCGACGTGATTTCTCTTCGGCCTGAGCGATGGCTTCATCGGCCGCTCTTTGGCGGGCCTCGGCTTGCTCATTGGCGTTTTTGATGATGCTTTCGGCGCTAACTTCGGCGTCGCTTTTGGCTTTGGCGATGATATCCCCTGCCTCTTTGCGGGCCTTGGAAATCATGACATCGCTTTCGGCGACTTTCTTTTCATACATGGCTTTGGAAGTCTCGCTGTCGCGAATGTTCTTCTCCACGTAGTTCTTTCTGGCGTCGAGGTATTTCTTCACCGGCTTATAGGCGATGAAATAAAGGAACACGAAAAGGACGATTAACGCGAGGAGGTTGATGAGCAAGCTCCAAAAGTTAGGGAAGAGTTTGTTCAAAAAGTCCTCAGCGGTAAAGGGAGGCGCAGAATCGTATACTTTGATTCTTAGTCCGTTCATCCTAAAAGGTCCCTTGCTTAGATAGCGGCGTTAAGAGCTGGAAGACCCATCAAGAAGATGATGAGAATGGCGACGACGAGAGCGTAGATGGCGGTTGACTCATCAAGAGCAACGGCGACGATCATGTTCGAACGAAGTTTGTCAGCCATTTCTGGGTTTCTGACCATACCGTCGATGGAGTGGCAGCAGATTAAGCCCTCACCGATGGCGGAGAGGCAGCCCATGCCAACAGCGATGGCGGCTGCGATTGCACATAAACCAGCATTGATCATAATTTTTCCTCCTTATGAATTGTTGGTATTGACCTTATCCTTCGATCACTAACGGCCTATTCTCGCTAAGAGGAAGAGCCTCTTCCTTCTTTTCAGGCGAGGCGGCAGGCATTTCTTGCGAAATCCAAATGGCCGAAAGCGATGAGAAAACCAGGGTTTGGATGAACCCCGAGAATAAGGAGAAGTAAGAATTGAGGACGCCGACAGGGAATGGGGCGAGGAAGACGCTCGTCCAGCCTGGGTTGTTCCAGAAAGATGAGGTACCGATGGTGCCGACCACTCCAAAGGCGTCGAAGATTCCGCTGGATGCGGAGCTAAGAGCCCATTGGACCAAGCCGACAAGGATGGTACCCGATAAGCAGTTGCCGAATAGACGCATCGTGGTTGAGACGATTGGCGCCCACATGGTGATGAGGTTGACAGGGAGGAAGACGAAGATTGGCTCCACATAGCGATGGAAGTAACCAAGCTTCGAATACTTGAGTCCCTGGAATTGGATGATCGCGAACATGATGATGGCAAGGCAAAGAGGGCAGGCCAGCCAATCAACAAGGCTTGGAAGTCCGAAGAGGGAAATGTTGAAGCCGATGAATAGATAGGCGAAAAGGGTCCAGAAATAGCCACCCCAACTGACATGGGTTTCGCCCATGTTCGAGGAAGCGAAGTTGTTGCACATGTTGTAATAGAGCTCCGCGAAGAACATGATGCCCTTCGGTTTTTGGAGATACTCTTTGCGCTTAAGGGCGATTCTTGCCCTGATGCCCACCACAATGCCGATGACGGCAAGGATGGCCATAACGAAAAGCGAGCTCACCAATGGTGCGTCTATGGAAGCCCAGCCATCCCAATGGAACATCGATTCCACTTTGTCGCTAAAAGAATGGGATGTTGCGCTGGTGACTCTTTCTAAGGTTAGGACGCTTAACGAATTCACCTGACGGCCCTCTTGGACTTAAGCCCGCGGATAACAAGGAGGACCTGGATTGGGAGAAGCCCGACGAAGGTCATCCAGAAATTGAACATATCAAAACCACCGAACCAATCGGTCCAGGTGCAAATGGCGCCGATAACGAGAACGGCGATATAGATGAGGAATCTCAAAGCGACGTAGAGAATGATCTTGGTTGGCCTTGGGTTTGGCTCCTCTTCCGTTGGGAGAAGGGCTTCGCTCATCTTGATGATGGTGAAGAAGGAAAGGATCTCGGCGAGAGTGCCTAAAAGCCAGCCCATCGGATAGGAATAGCCTTTGTCCTCGTAGAAGAAGAAAAATGGGCAAAGTCCGATGAAGCCAACTACGCCGATGACTATGAGCCAGAAGAGGGTTCTCTGGTGTTCGTTTAATTTGAGATATTTTTCTACCATATTTCCAAAAAGGGGATATTGAACTAGTATACTTTACTTCCCTAATAGGGAAAATGCCACAAAAAAAGAGAGGCTATTTCTTGGTTTCCTAACTAAGAAATACGACCTTCTCTTTACTTTTCGTCTTTTTCAGCCGAGCCTGACTTGACCATTCCGTCTAATCTGGCTTTTTCGAACTTGTAGCAGGAAAGGAGTTCTCCGTAGTAGAGACTTTGCATCTGGAGGTACTGTTTTTGGGCCTCTTCTGGGATGTTTGCGAAGTAGAGTGTCTTGAAGATCTTCTCGAGTCTGAAGAATGATTCGTAGAGATTGAGGATGGTGACGAGGTAGAAATAGGTCTTACGGCTGTAGATGAGAAGAGGCGAGGAATGGGCGATCTCGCTCGACATCTCATAGACCTTTGAGTATTGGCGGAGGTTGGCGCATCTTTCAACGCCGTCGCGGAAATTGAATTTGAAGTCTGGAATTCTGCCCATCTTCACATCCAGAATCGCGGAGAGCCAACCATATTCGATGAAACGCTTCATGTCCTTCGATTTGAGGTCGTTCTCTTTCATGCCTTCTTTGATGGAGGCGAAGACTTGATCGGTTTCTTCTTTGGAGGAGAGACCGCCGCGGAAGGCCACCGCATATTTCATGTGGGCGACATAGGCGTCCATTACTGGCTTGCCATAAGAGACCAAAACCTGAAGGATGCATTCATTCTCATGAAGGGTCCTCCAAGTGGAAAAGGCCTCGGTTTCGTAGCCGTTTTCTAAAAGATTGACGATGCATTGGGCCATCGAAAAGCCCTTCTTCATGACATCGATGACGAGGGTCTCATTTGGGTTACCCTGTGGGTAGCGGGAGAGCATGCCAAGGACGAAGTTGAGATATAGGGTAAGGGTTGAGATAGTTGGGGTGAAACGGTTCGAGAAGTTTTGGTTGCGGTAGGCCAAATGCTCATTCATGTAATATTTGTCGAGAGTAAGCGAAAGAAGGAGCTGCTCATACTTCTCATCTTTGATGAGTTCGGCCTCTTTCTTCTCTGGATGGGTGATGAGATAGAAGGAATGCTCATTGACGAGATAAAGAAGAACCTGGAGAGGGTTGAGGTTCATTTTGCTGACGAAAGAAGACTCCTCTTTGATGGCGTCATCTGACTCTAAAGAGTCAAGGAAGGCCTGATAGAGAAAGTCGAAGTTCAGACTCTTTGGGGCGTGAATGGTCTCAAGGAGCTGCGCGAAGTTTTCTTTCGTGATCTTGTTCTCTGGCATATGGACTATTCTACTACTTTTAGCATGTTATCCGAAATCGAAAGGAGATATGTTTCGGCTTTCAGCTTGAAAACCCTCTCGACATATTGCTTATATAGCTTCAATTGCCTGTCATAGGCTTCGTCATCAAGCGACTTGGTTTTGTAGTCGACAATTATGGCTTTCTCCCCTGCTTTAACGAGAAGAAGGTCAATGGAGCCGCGGACATTATTAACGTCGTCGATGAAGGCGTATTCGTGGAATTCCTTATATCCTTCGAGATTTTCAAAGATTGGATGTTTGAAGAGGGCTTCGACCTTCGTTTTCTCTTTTGCGTCTTGGATGAAGGAGGCGTCCTTATCTTTAAAGGAGACCAATTGGAGAAGACGGTGCATATGGGAACCGTATTGAGCCGCGGCTTCGTTGATTGGAGTGAGGGAGGTTTTAGAGGCCCTCTCTTCCTGTATTGTTTCGGCCTTAATATCAATCTTTTCTATTCTCGGCGTTTGGAATGTCCCTTGATCGCCTCCGCTATCTCGTTTAAGCGGGGCTGGCTCGCCCGTCACAGCATCCTTGTAATCAAGGACGCTGGTTAAGATAGGTTTGCCGACACAAGCCAAGAACTGGCTGAAGGTTTTTGGAATGACCACGCTGTATTCCGTTTTCCCTTTGGGATCGGTTTTGGTTCTTACGAGAATAGTTTTTCCTGAACCATCGACTTGAACCGGTTCAAAAGAGTCACCGCTATTGGCTGGAGCGATAAATACGATCTGATTCGAGGCACGAGTGAGCTCAACATAGAAGAGTCTCACGTATTCGCTAGCACCTTTGGAGGTCTCATCTTCTTTGAAAAGGGAATATAGGAAATTGCCAGAATAATCATCGGTCCTGTTTTTTGGCAAAAGGATGCCGTATTTCTTGGAGACAGGATAGAATCCGGTCGCATCATCGTTATTGAATCTACGAACGAGATTTGGGCAATAAACAATCGGGAATTGAAGACCTTTTGAGGCGTGAATTGTCATTAGCTTTACAGCATTATCCCCGACAAAATCCGGCTGAATTTCTTTTTTGAGGTCATATTTAACGAGGCTTTCGAAGTTCTCAACATAAGCCTTATAATCGACCCCCATCATCTCAGCGTTAAGGGCATCTTTGAGGAAAGAGGTGATGGTTTTGAAGTTCGCTTTGACGTTTCCGATTTTTTGAAGTTTGGAGACGAATCCATATTTCTCGATGAGGAAAGAGACGGCTTTGTAGAGGTCCATCCTTAACAGTTCATCTTTTATCTTCCTCATCTCTACCATGAGGGCGTCGTTTTTATAGGTGTCTTTCTGAAGCTCGTCAAAAAGTTTATCGTCGTCTTCCTCATAAAGGTAGCTGCGTTTTATTGAGGCATAGCAATGCTTCGCCGCGGTCTCATCATCAAGGACTAAAGGCAGCTTGAGAAGTCTCATGAACACCATATTGATGTCATCGTCGCTCAGTTCGTTTCCCACCGTGGCGACAAGAGGAATCTGAGCCTTGCCGAAAATCTTTTTATATGTGTTGAATTGGCTCTTGGTCGGCATAAGAATTGCGAAGTCACCCCAGCTAACTGCTTTTGGCCCTTCTTTCAAATTGACTGTGAATCCAGTTTTAACCTTTTCGATTATGTCGTTTGCCACCGCTCTCGCTTCGAGTTCGGCCTTTCCAAGATTCTGGTCCAAATCATAGGTAAGCATCGTGGCTTTGAATTCAGGTTTTTTGGCGACATCAAATTGGGTGTTGTTCCCAAAGACAAGAGCCTGCCCAACCTTATAATCCACCTCACCTATCTCTTTGCTCATGATTCTCTCAAAAAGAGCGTTGACGCAATCAATTACTTCAAGGCGGGAACGATAGTTATTTTGGAGGAAGATGGCTTCGCCACCTTTGTCCTTGTTATCACCTTTGTCCTTTTTATAGTCAGCAAGTTTTCCTGCAAAGATATCCGGATTAGCGTTTCTGAAGCGATAAATGGATTGTTTGATGTCCCCTACCATGAAGAGGTTGTCGTTTGCGATTTTGCTGATGAAATATTCCTGAAGGTCGCTCGAATCCTGATACTCATCGATCATGATGAATTTGTACTTGTTTTTGATGTCCGAAAGGATTGCTTCATTATCAAGGAGTCCCCTTGCTAAAGCGGCGATGTCACTGAAACTATATGCGTTCTTCTCCTTTTTGAAATCACGCATCTTGTTGCTGACTTCTTCTGCTATATCGACGAGGACTTCGGCATATTTCTTGGTCTCAAGAATCCTCAGCTCTTGGTCTTTTGGATCGCCATTGAGTGAGAGCGAATCTTTGACCTCTTTGGTTAAGGATCTTGCGACACCCTTATCGAACTTATCCTCGTCGGAGAACTTATGGGCACCAGAACTTGAGAATCCTTTGCCAACTTCAATACCGTTAATCGTTGTGGTTCTGTCGGTTTCAGCTAGTTCTTCCTCAAGTTTAAGTCGCTCATAGAGCTTCTGATAATCTCCAAGGTCCTTCCAAGTCGAAAGATAATCGCGGTCCTTGATGACATAGGCGTCAGCGCTGTTCAACAAAAGATAATGGGCAGCACGAAGCTTTGAGTTGTACCGCTCGTAATACTCTTTCTCTTTGTCTTTAAGGAAGGTCGATTCGTATATTTTCTCCTTCATTTCTTTGAAGAAGTCTTTCTGGCTTGGAGATAGTTCGCTCAAGCGAAGGATATGCAAGACATATTCGGTCAATATGTCGTCGTCCCTGAGAGTGTAGACCTCCACCATTTCTTTGAAAGTAGGCTTCATCTCCTTGTATCTTGCAGAAAGAACCTCTTCTATAAATTCTCTTTCCTTGGTATCAAGGAAGGTTTGCTCGGCGATGGTGACGCTTGGGTCAATGCCTATCTTGAAGGCATATTTCTTAACCAGTTTCAAAAAGAACGAATCGAAGGTGGTGATGTCTGCATATTCGACTTCGCTAGCGATTTTTGGGAGAGCCTCCCTAGTCCTGGTTTTCATCTCGGCTGCCGCTTTATTGGTAAACGTCAAAACGAGAAGCTGATCAATGGTTGCGTCACCACTGTCCACAATCTCTTTGATGCGCTCGGTCAAAACAGCGGTCTTGCCGCTTCCTGCGCCAGCACTCACAAGGAAGTTACCCTTGCGCGTGTTGATGGCTTCTAATTGTTGTTTATCCCATTTAGCCGGCATCGCTAGACTCCCCTTCCTCCTCTTCTTGATCGTCATCTAAATCAGGATTCAGGACGGATTTGCTGAAGCTTTCGATGACGATATTCTTTTTGTCTATGAAGCAAACGTCATGGAAAGAGCATTGGCTGCATGCATCATGTTTGTTCTTCACGACGGTTGGTTTGATCTCAAAGTTGCCTTTCTGGATGGCCTCATCCGATTCCTTGATGATCTCTTGGGCTCTCTTGGCCAAATCTTCGAACTCGCTTTCGGTTTTATATTTTGGGAATTCTCCACGTGGATACAAAACGCCAGGACTCTTAACTGAACAACCTGCGAAGATTTCGCTATTGCTTGTGAGACAAGGTTCAATTGTCCTAAGGAAGCTCAAGTCTCCAAGAAATAGGCCATCTAGCCTCAATTCCTGTTGGTCTAGTTTTTTAATCGGCTTTCTCTCTTTATTCGTCAGTTTGTAAGGCAAAACAGGAGAGATGAACAGACCAGCGATTTTTGCATTATCGAACGAAGCTTTTCCTTTCTCCTTTTCTTTCTCCAAAGCGAAAGCATAAAGAGGAAGCTGTAACGATAAGCCATGGCTGCTATTGAAGAGAGCCTCATCAAACGATGTCGAGCCGGTCTTGTAGTCGACTATGAAAGCATACTTTTCTCCATCGTAATCAAAGGTGATGACCTTGTCATATCTTCCAGTGATTCCGTATCCACCGAGATTGATGTCGAATTTCTCCTCTGGCATGAATTTCGGGTTCTGTAGTTTATCCTCATAGAGTCTCTGGAATTCAAGGGAGCTGCGGCAATAACTGCGGAGATTCTCCATGATGGCTTTTTCTTTGTCGTTGAAAGGCGTCTTAACATCGTGTGGGTTTGCATTTGGATCCGGTACTTTGCCCTGCTCCATTTCCATGGCCTGCGTATAGGCATTATCAAAGTTGTAAGAATGGTCTGTACGATACGTCTCAAGAGTCTTGTGAAAGACATTACCTATCCTGATTACGAAGGCTGTCGGCGAATCATCGGCATGGATGATGTTGCTCATCAGATATTTGAATGGGCAAGAACGGTAGTTCGCTAAACTAGAGGCGGAATAACACCTTTTCGTCGCTCTCTTAGCGCTCTTCCCTGTGTATTCGTTTTTGTATTTGCGATAATCCTGATGATCCGAGATTTTTTCGTAAGCTCTCAGCCTCTTGTCGCTTAAGTTGTAATTCTCATATTCATCTTCGAGGGCGGCATAAAGGAATCCGCCTTTGTCATGGGCATACTCATATGGTCCGTTCTCATCCTCTGCTACAGGATTGGAGGTCATCTTCATTTCACATTGCTTAGCGAAGCCAGAGAGGAAATGATGGGATTCGAAACCAAGTTCGAAGAAAGTGATGAGCTTAACGTTCGCGTTCGAAACGAGCTTGCCGATCCTATCACTTTCTCCTAAAGAAATATCCTTTGAGGTCTCTAGACCAATAAGCTTCTTTTCCTTGTCGCTAAAGAATCCTGACTCGGTGGCAACGGAAGGATACTGCCCCATTGCAAAGTTGAGGCAATAAACATGTCCATCAAGCGGGCAAACGGGATCCTTAAGAACCTCAATAACATTCTTTTGTTTCTCTTCAAAAGCTTCTTTTTCTTTAGCAATATCATCATAAATTGAGATGGTTTTTGCTGGGTCTTTTTCGAAAACGACCGCAAATTCGCGGGCAAATCTCTCTATGGTGTCGGCATCTTTTGAATCAGGGTATTTCTCCCTCATGATACGAATGGCCTCTTCCAAACCCTTAGCCTCAAAAGCGTTTCTAAAGGTTTTGTATACGCCCATATCAAAAAGTCTTTCCCTAACGCCAAAGTTAATCGTGATGCCGTAGGCTTTATTGAACTCATGGATTAGAGGAGCGTAGTCCGAAGTCAGACCATAAACATATATGTTCTCGATTGGGGTTTTGTTTACATCGATGTCATAACAAATCTTGTTATAGACGAAATGAAGTTCTTCATATGGGTCGAGAAAGATGTTGACCGTTTGACTTTTCGGATCAACGCTGTCCTCGACTTCGTGATCGATTTCCATCTTTCCTGAGAGGCTTCCGAGATATTCTGAGATGATTGATGCTTCGCGGTAATATCCGCTGATGAGGATATGAGAACCAATAAAGGTCCTTTCAGGATATGCCGTTTTGAAAAGAAGGTGATCTTTGATGAGTTCATCCCTGAGATCAGCATATTTTTTAACTTCTAATCCTTTGTCGAAATCAGGAGCGCAGAAGGCCGCAAGCAGATCTTTTGCGATTAAGTACTTATAGCCTTTTCCTAAAAGGAAACGAAGCGCCCTGTCGTCATAGTTGTAGTCGAAAAGTGCCTTCATCTCTGGAAGGGTCATGACGGTCAGGTCAAGATAAGGTTTCTCGTTCTTCTTGCGAAGATAGTATTCCTTCCTGGATGGATGGGCGATGACTATGTTCTTGATGTTTTCGCTGAATAGATAGGGCATTTATTAGACTTAATGTTTTGGTTTGTAGGCTCTCGTCGCTTTAACGGCTTCGACCCAGCCTTCATAGAGGGATTCGGCTTCCGCCTTCTCCATCTTTGGGGTGTAGCGTTTGGCTTCTTTGTGACTAGCAAGGATGTCTTTATAGTCAGTGAAGAAACCGCAGGCAAGTCCAGCTAGATAACCAGCGCCTAAGGCTGTGGTCTGAATGCACTTCGGAAGAGAGACTTCACACTGGAGGATATCGCTTTGGAATTGCATGAGTAAGCAGTTGGCGGACGCTCCACCATCGACTCTTAACGTCTTAAGTGAGAGACCGGAATCCTTGACCATCGTGTCAAAGACGTCTCTAGACTGATAAGCGATGCTATAGAGCGTGGCTCTGGTGATGTTATGACGATCGGCGCCACGGGTTAATCCGAAGATCGCGCCACGGGCATCATCGTCCCAATATGGGGTGCCTAAGCCAACGAAAGCAGGAACTACATAAACGCCATTGGTGTCAGGCTTTCTTTGAGCGTATTCCTCGCACATGGAAGAATCTTTGAACCAATCCATCTCATCGCGAAGCCACTGCACTGCCGCTCCACCAATGAAGACAGAGCCTTCAAGAGCGTATGTGGTCTTGCCGCCGATTCTCCAACCGACCGTGGTAAGAAGACCGTTCTTGGAGATGATTGGGTTCTCGCCGATATTCATAAGCATGAAGCAACCGGTACCATAGGTATTCTTGCTTTCGCCTTTGTCGAAGCAGCACTGTCCAAAGAGGGCGGCTTGCTGGTCGCCAGCGACACCATAGATGTGGATGTGTCCGCGGAAGAAGCTGGCTTCTCCATAATCGGCAGAATTATCGAGAACCTTTGGAAGCATGTTTTTGTTGATGCCCCAAATAGCGCATAGCTCATCATCCCAATCCATCGTGAAGATGTTGAAGAGAAGGGTTCTTGAAGCGTTGGAGACATCGGTATAGTGATTGCCTTTGGTCATCTTATAGATGAGCCAGGAATCGACGGTACCAAACATAAGGTCGCCATTGTTCATCTTCTCTTCGGCGCCTGGGACCTTTTCCAAAATGAAGCGGATCTTCGAAGCGCTAAAATATGGGTTGATTCTTAAACCGGTCTTGGAACGGATGAGCTCATCTTTGTCCATGTAGCGTTGGCAGATATCTTGAGTTTGTCTAGATTGCCAAACGATAGCAGGATAGATGGCTTTGCCGGTCTTCTTGTCCCAAACGATCGTTGTCTCACGCTGGTTGGTGATGCCAAAGCCAGCGACTTGCTCATAAGTGATGTTGGCTTTGATCATGAGCTCGTTGATGACGTCAACGGCGCTGACCCAGAGTTGGTCAGGGTCTTGTTCAACCCATCCAGGCTCTGGATAGAGGCAATCAAGAGGGCGCTGGGCCATCTCAAGTTCTTCGCCTTTGTTGGAGATGAGAATAGCACGAGTCGAGGTCGTGCCTTGGTCGATAGCGATTATGTATTTTTCCATGCTTAAATTATAGCCCTTTATGCGAGCGCGTAGAAGAGTCTCCTAGAACTAAGCGAAAAGAAAAAATCCACGGGGGTTTTGCCGTGGATTTTGATTCATTTTACCTGTTTTTCGAAGCAAGTCTCGCCTCGATTTCATCAATCTCTTTGACGATATCTTTGGTGAGGACCTCACAACCGTTTTTGGTGATGAGAAGATCATCTTCGATTCGGACTCCGATGTTCTTCTCGGCGATGTATAAGCCTGGTTCATCGCTGATGACCATGCCTGGCTCAAGAGGGATCTTCTTGGATTCGGTTGAGAGAGGGGTTTTGTATGGGTCGTGAGTGTCTAAGCCAATAAGGTGGCTGACACCATGGAAGTAATACTTGGAGATGTCTTCCTTCTTCTCGATGATGCCGTATCTAAGGCATTCGCTGGCGAGGTATTCGATCGTGCGGTTCTGGAGTTCTTCAATGGTCAAACCAGGTTTGGCGATTGAGGCAATCATCTTGTTGCAGCCAAGGACGATCGAGTAGATGAGTCTTTGATATTCGTCGAATTTGCCGTTTACTGGGGCGCATCTAGTGACGTCGGCGCAGTAATAGTTATGTCTTGAGCCAAGGTCGCAGAGTAAGAGGTCTCCGTCCTTCACCTGCCCTTGTGGGTTTGGGTAATGGAGAATGGCAGCATTTCTGCCAGCGGCCATGATGGTGTTGAAGGCGGTGCCTTGATAACCGCTTTCGTCGTTGATGGTGTGATGGAAGACGTCAGCGAGCTCATATTCCTTCTTGCCGTCTTTCATATTCGCCCAGATGGCATAAATGCCAAGCTTGGTGACTCTGATGGCTTCTCTAAGCTCTTCGACTTCACGGGCGCTCTTTCTTAGACGTAGGGTGGTGATAAGAGGGAAGGCATCGTTGACGATGACATCGCTATAGGTGTTCTCGATGATGCGCTTCATCTCTCTTGTGTCTGTGTCGTCAGCAATCTTGATCTCGCGGTCAAGGTCGAGGTAGACGCGTTTGATCTCGCCATAGGCGTCTTCGCCAAGGATGAGGTCAAGCTTGGCTTGGAAAGAGATATTCGTCATGACGTTGCTGATGCCGCTGATGGCGCTAGCTTCGTCGCTCTTGAGTCTCTTGCCGTACCACTTCTCTTTTCTTTCGTCGAATGGGCTGATGAAAAGGAATTCCTTCATCTCGCCTTCGCTGTTAAGGAGAAGGAGGACGCTATCAGGCTGATCGATGCCGGTCAGGTAATAGAAATTGCGGTTGACCTCAAATGGATATCCTTCATCGGCGGATGAGACTTTCTCGACTCCGCTATAAAGGATCATCACGCTTGGGGATTCCATCAAGTTGACGGCTCTTTGCCTTCTTTCGGCGTATTCGTTTGGACTGATCATAATTGTCTTCTCCTTTTCACCAAGGATTCTTTTTGGTTTTCTATTTCGATGTGGTTAGCATGCTTCTCTACTAGAGGCTTAACTATCTTAGCATCGCCAGAGACCTTTAGAGAAATTTTCTCTAAAAATGAGGCGTCGCTAATCGTGACTCCTAAGCGTTCGCATTCTTTTTCGAAGGAGGAATAGTCGCTATACCCCATGGAGAGGGTTGCTTCATATCCTTCAACGAGGTCAGCCATGTCGGTCTCTTCCACCGCTTTCAGGCAAACATCGCGGTATGTTCTCGTGAGTCTTCCTAAGCCGAGCTTGGTTCCGCCGAAATAACGGACGACGACAAGAAGGACATGATCGACTTCTCTGCCTCTAAGGATTTCAAGAAGAGGAAGACCTGTGCTTCTAGCAGGCTCGCCTTCGTCGCTGCACCTTTCGAAAGGAAGGAGTCTTGCAGCGTAAGGGTAATGCGTCGCTTTCGGATACTCTTCCCTCACTTTAGCCAAAAGGCCTCCGATTTCCTTTTCGTCGTCGAAAGGAATCACGAGGCCGATGAAGCGAGATCCGAGGATCACGAATTCATGTATGTGTTTGGCGAAAGGATAGTTCATTAGGCGCCTAAGCTCGTTGCGGCGTGCTTGAAGTAACCGGAAGCGCCAAATGGGGTTGGGTAGCTGGATGGCTCTGTGTAGAAGTGAGCGGCATCACTGGTACGGAGACACTCGTAGATGGAACCTTCGTAGAAGGCCATGACGACATCGGCATAGGTCGAGGAAGCCGTGTAGCTTGAGAAGCCGTTAAGGATAGCGGCACAAGTCGGCTTGTTGGAGATCGAGAAGCTCTTGATGTTTTTCATGAGAACGATGAGCTTTTCTCTCATGAGTTCGATGAAGCCTTCGTAGTCAGCTGCGGATGGACGATAGACGCTGGTGAAGTTATGACCGCCGTTGAAGCGAGCGTTGCCAATCGCGAATTCTCTCATATCTTCGTAGAAGACTCTTCCGAAGCCGCTCTTGAACTTGCCTTCGAATGTGTTCCATTCGCAAGAAGCGCTAAGAGTGATGTACTGGGTGAGGGTAGTTCCGCTGATTGGGGCAGCTGGGACGCTGTCGATGCCATTGGAGAGCATGACCATGCCCGCGGCTTTTCCGTTCTCATAGACGCCGTAGAAGTAAGCGACATCCATGACATTGGCATCAAGCCAATCAGTGACGTCAGCGATTTCAGCTTCGGTGAGGCAGTTCTGGTTTGTGCCAACGAAGATCTCGTAGAGGTCTTTGTAGACATTGGTCATATCCTCAGCGGTCTCGTCGTAGTTCGGGAGGTACTTCGCGAGGTTGACGGTTGTTCCGCTGTTGTTGAACTTGAGGAGGTTAGAGAGGACGACGTCGCCACCGGTGTAAACACCGCTAGCGGCTTCTTTGTTATCCGCGTCATAGACCTTGGTGTAGATGGAGTCGCCGTTCTTAGCGAAGTTGGCAAGAGCCGTAAGGTTATCGCCAGCGGCGAAGAGGGTGGCGATGGCCGTTGGGTTGGCGCCAAGATCCATGTAAGTGCCAGAGTCCTCATCGTAAAGTCTATCGACCAAATCGATGAAGGACTTGATGGCGCCCTTATGGGTGTTTGGAGCGGTGAGAGTATCAAGTCTCTCTTTGCTCATGCCGATCATGGCGTTCGTGTCGAAGCTGAGTTCAACCTTGGTCATGTTGGCGGCGCAAGTGACGCTTAAGGAATCGCCAAGGACGATGTCGGTGATGTCGTATTGCTTAACGCCTGCGCTCACATCGGTTGGGGCAACGATATGCGGCATGTTCGCCTTGAGGTAAGAAACCTCTGGAGCAACAGAGCCAGAATAGGTGATCTTAAGTGATTTCACAGGGGTTTTGACAGGGATTTCGAAGGTTGTGGCATTTGGAGCGTAGACAACTTTCGCAACCGAGTAATCGGTGAAATGGAGCTTGTTGGTAAGGAAGTCGGTAGCCTGGATTGGGATGATCTCACGAATCATATCGACTTCGTTGATGGCGTAAAGAAGCTCGCCAATCTCTTCTGGGGTGAGGTTCTCAAGGGTGTCGGTATCGACGCTGACGCTTGAGCCAGAGATGATGCCAAGGTCATAGGCCTTGCAAAGGAGACCGGCATCCTGAGTGTCGTTGATGATCAAATCAGCGAGCTCTTCTTCCCACATATCGTCTGGGTAAGAGGAAACCTTAGCCAAGAGCTTGGCTCCGCTCGTAGCGTATGTGTTGTCGATGGCGTCGTTGTAGCAAAGATCAGCGAGAGTTGAATCGTTGAAGACCTTGTACATGGCTTGTTTGAAGACGGTGAGGTCGGTCTTTGTGACGGCGATGTTGTCATCATCTTCAAGGGTGTAGCATGGTCCATCTTTGGAGAAGATATAGGACTCATTGAGGCTATCAAGGATGTTCCTGACCTTGGTGATGTTGGCTTTGCTCGAGAAGTCGGTGAGAGCTCCTGGGTCGTCGCTAATGAGACTGATAGTCTCAGTAAGGCCTAAGATCTCTTCGTTGTCGTAGTGCCTGTTATAATCTTCAGAGGCAAATCTAACCATTGAAGCAGGTTTGACGTAAGTGCCACTGCCCTCGTCATAACTTATGGCGTATGAGTAACAGTAATATGGGTTCGAACGGGTGAGCTTAACGTCAGCAAGAGTTACCTCGCCGAGGGCTTTGGTGATCGCATTTGGAACGGCGTCATAAGTCCAATCGCAATCGTTGAGGTAGACAAGCAAGTTGCTTAGATCGCCCGCACTCAAATCGGAAACTGGAGTGCTAGCAAGGTTATCGAGAAGCGTTGAGCTGGAAGTGAAGTTGACAAGGAGTGTCTTGATCGAGTTTTTGCCATCGCCATTGATGTTCTCGGTTGGGAGATTGTTCGCGTTGGTATTGATCAAAGCAACCTCTGGATAATACTGGTTGGCAAGATACTTGGCTTTGCCAGCAGCATCATGGTAACTAGCAGAGAAAGCGTCATCTTTTGGAGAATTGGCGTCGTACATGAAGCCTTCAACCTTTTCGTTGGTGGTGAGGATCTTGACCATGAACTGCTGGAAGACGGTGTCCGCCGAACCTTCCTTCTTGCTATTGAAGATGTGGCTCTTCGCGAAGGTGGCGAGGAGGTCGGTGATGTCATCGATTTTCTCGGTTTGGATATGGGCTAAGTCGTTGATGTCGATGCCATCCGAAAGGGCACTGCCATAATGGATGACAGAGGCAAGGTTGTAGCACTCATCTTCGCCATAGGCAACAGGAGCGTACTTATCGGTCGTGCTGCCTGGGACTAACGCGCTACCGGCATAGTAGAGGTTCGCATCATTGAGATTGAGACCAGAGCTGGCAAGAGAGGTGTTGACCGTCGAAAGAGCGGAATTAAGTTTCTCTGGGAAGCCAGGGTATAAGAGGCAGGAATCATTGATATCAATGAAGAGGTCGGCAAGGATGTCTTCGCCGAATCTCGCTTCCTGGAAGTAAGCGTTGAAGTCGAATGAGGAATCAAGGTTGATGCCCATGACGTGGAGGTCGTCGACGATTTCGACGAAGCGGTCGATTTCGCCATCCCATCCGCCTCTAGCGGCAACCAAACCTTTGAGGGTTGGATAAAGGGCTTCGGCTTTCTCCTCGCTTCCATACCAGCTGGTCTGCTTAAGGACGAAGACCATCTGCTCATCGAAAGCGCTGTACTCAATGTGAGCGGTGTCCTTCTGGTAATCAGATAGGCCATTGAAGACCTGGCTGTCGGCAAGGGTCTTAAGAAGAGGAGCGATGAGGTGATTGGCATCGAGGTTCGAAATATCCTCGAAGGCGTGGGTGTCGATTGCGCCGCCAGCGCCAAGGAGACCGCTGACTGGGTCAGTGACGATATCAAGGATATCGGCAATCGAATCAGCGACTTCTAAACGCTCAGCGTCGTTGCAGTTATAGGCATACATGATGTTCGTGTTCTTGAATGTGTCGACTGAAGTCGAAAGGATATCGACGACGACCTTGAGAACTGCTGGGACACCGGTCTTTCCAAAGAGAACGGAAGAAGACATGTCGTGAAGGAGCGCGCGGAAGTATTCGACTTTGAATTTGCTAAGGTCGGCGGTATCGCCGTCTTCCATGAGGTTGAATGCGCCACTCGAAGCGAGGTTCCTGATGATTCTTCCGAAGAGTTCGCCTTCGTGAGCGAATAAGGCCTGCTTGGCTTGAACTGCGGCCAGGGAAGCTTCGTTCTCTAAGGCGTGGGCGGTAACGCGGGCCTTGAAATCGCTATAGTCTTCGCTTTCGGTTCCTGGGGCCGCCACAACTTGATATTTGACACCGTCATAATCTTCGATGAGGTTGGTGAAATAAGTTCCCATTTTGCCTGCGCCTTTGAAGGCTTCGATGAGCTTCGAGGCGATGTAGTTAGGGAAGTTGTAATTATACGTGCCGTTCGCATTCGTTTTGACAAAGAGCTGGGAATTGGCAAGGTAATCGAACATGGATTCCATCATCTCTGGGTCGATCGACTCAAGATCCATGTTGGAAAGGTCGCCGAACTGAGCGGCGTATTTCGTCATCGTATCAAGGGCGCGTCCCTCAGCGGTCCAATCGGTGATGTCCTTGAAGGAAAGGGCAACGGTTTCGCCGCCGTCATTGACGTAAGTGAAGAGGTCAACGCTTCCGATAGCTTTATCGATCACGCTTCCAAGGACGGAAGTAAGGAGTTCGCTGCCATCGACTTTCGAGAAGAGTTCTTCGAAGTTGATCTCGGACATTGAATCAAGGGAGATGCTCTGAAGCGAGCCAAGGAGTCCCTTATCGCAGATATATTGGATGAGGTCGACGAAGCTCGAGACTTCGCCATTGGCGTCGAAGCCGTCATCGCAGATGATGCTTTCGAGGGTGGCATCAAGGTCCGTTACATCAAGCTCTAATGATGCGAAGATGGTCTTGAAGAGGCCGTAGAAGTTGTAATTCTTCTTTCCACCGACTTCTGGGTTGAGAATCTTGTTATCGGCAAAGCCGGCAAGGAGTTTGACTAGCTGTTTCTCATGGTTTGGAGTCTCAAGCGAACACATGTGCGAGAAGGTTTTCTCCATGACGGACATGTTGGTTCCGTTGACTTGCATGGCATAAGCAAAGCCAATGACGTCTTGGCAATCGGCAAGGATGTCGATGAGTTTGGCAAACTCGGATCCGAGGATGCTGTTGCCAGCGTTATCTTTTGGGGCGGTATCAAGGGTTAGATCATCGCCGAAGAGGCTCTTAAGAGCGCTATTATCACCAGAGAGGAAACCGGACAGGGCGGCTGGGAGGACTTTGGTGAAGACCTTCGAGTCGTCAAGGTTCCTGACACTGTTGGCAAGAGCGTGGAGTAGTCCATCCTTGGCGCCAAGGAATTTGCTACCGTCGCTAGGATCGAAGTATAAACCAGGCATCTTATCGAAATTCTCGATAAGCTCTTTGCCGTCTTCTGATTCAAGGAGCGGAGTGAGGACATTGAACATGGCCTTGATTTCCGTCTTGATGGCGGTCTTCTTGTCGTCCATTGTCTCTTTGCTCTTTAGGTCATTGGAGAGATCGCTCAAATCGACAGCGTCGGCATCGGATAGGTTAAAGGCCTCGCTCATGCTCGATTCCAAGATCTTAAGGAAGGTTGGGATGGCGTTGGCAAGGAGGGTTGAATCGAACAAGCAGGTGTCGTCAGCGGATGCGCCTTCGGCTTCCTTGCCGTCGATCCAGTGTTCCATCTCGTCTTTGTTCTCGAGAACGACTGGAATAAGTTCTTTGAACATGTCCCCGGCTTGGTTAGATCCGCTGCTTGAAGGAGCGCTTCCACTTTCGCCTTCCGGAGTGGACATTTCCTTTACAGAATCGATAACGATTTTGATTAGTTGTGGGTCGATGGTGACAAGATGATAGAAAGAATCAAAAATCACCTGCAATTCGTGGCCGAAATCAATATCTTTGACCGCTTGTGGGATAGCGACGACGTATCCCCTTTCGCTTCTTTGGATATCTTCGGGGGTTAATTCTGGGAGGAGGTCTTTCACGCCGATTTTGATCGTGCCGTCATCTGGTGAAAGAGCTTCTTCTTCGTATTCCCTGACAGCTTGGACATAAAGGGCTGATCTGATGATGTCGTCGAAAACCTTCTTCTCACTGTTCGAGAAGATGTTGAAGAAGTCATCAAAGATGTCGCAGTATTCTGGTTTGAAGAGCTCGGCAATATCGTCTGATTCGCTGACAAGGTTGCCTTCCTCGTCGACGGCGTCGGAGATGATTCCGCTATTGGCGACGCTTTCCCAAAGGCTAGCGAGATCGTCAAAGGTCTCAGCTGGGTCATAGTGTTCGAAATCGATGCCTTCTTCAGTCATCACATATTGAGCGATATCCGGAAGGTTGAGAGCGAACTGGAGACCGAATGGGAGAATGGTTTGGATGAGCTCAGAGCGTCCGATGCAGCGGATGGCGGTTGGAATGACATCTGAGGTCAATAAAGTCGCAAAGTTGAAGTGCTCTAAATTCTCTTCGGTGAAGATACCGGCGTTAAGAGCGGTACCGGCAAGTTCGACGACGTTCTTAAGTTCGCGGAGAACGCTGATTTTCTTTTCGCCGGTTCCATCGACGTCAACGGTCGTGATGAAGTCGATCAAAGCGGCGTCGAAGGTAAGACCGGTCTCTGGATCGGTGTACCAGCCGAAGAATGTTTTGGAGAGGAGAGAATTCTCATAGGTGTCCACCACATCTGTGAGGATGCCATAGAATTCGTCATTGGCTCTCATCGCGGCGTGGTTCTCGCCCTTTGGAATCTTGCTATAAGTCTTTGAGACGACGTTGACGAGGGAAGTAAGAGGAGAGATGAACATCGCCAAGATGGCGGCGCTGACGAGGACTTCCTCGATGGCGGAGATGATTTTGAGTTTCTTGACCTTTTCGCCATCTTCGTTTCTGGAGCTAAGGAAGTGCTTGAAGAGAAGATGCCAAAGGAGGGTGCAAAGAAGACCGCCGACGATCCAGATAACGAGAGCTTCGATGACTAAGAGAATGACGCAGACAAAGGATAAGATAAGGGCAGTCGCCAAACCTAATAAGGTTGTTGGGTCGGCTTCGATGCCGCTTGCCTGGAGAGCCTGAGTAATGAGATTGACGCCGGTTTCCCTGATGGTGGTGATTGGGGCGGTAAGTTGAATTTCACCACCACCCATATTTAATGGGAACGATATTTCAGTTTTGCCGATCCATCCGGTAACGCCTAAACCGACAAGGTCGACATCCGCCAAACCGTTGCCGATGAATCTAAGCGATAAGATGGCTCCGACGATAAGGAGACCCATGAACACTAAGCGGTAAGTGCCATATGCCCATCCGCGTCCAAGCCCGCGTAAAAAAGCAATGACTAAAATTGCTAAAACACCGATGAACACGCCTAATAAAACCATGTTCATCACATTGATGACCGATTCTATGTTGAAATCCATAAAAATCCTCCGCTTATCTGCTTGGTATTTCTATTATGGAATAGACAAGGCTTAATTTTCAATTAAAATAGGACGCATGGAACAAAACAAATCAAGAACTTATATACATAACCCCTTTGAGAAGAAGGAATGTCCGAAGTGCGGTCATAAGTATGACGCTTTGCAGCCTGCTTGCCCAAAATGCCAAGAACCTTTTGAAACCGAGAGGGCCGTCCCTTTTAACAAAGTTACCTTCACAAACCCTTGGATTGAGATCGCTCTTTTCCTAACCGGATGGCTTGGGTTGAGGCTGGTGGTTTCGATTGTTGGCAAAATCCTTAGCGAGCTCATCAACAATGGAACCTTAGTGATGACAAATCTTGAGGCTAACAGCGCTTTGAATTTCATCACATACGGAACCCTTTTCCCGATCGTTTTAGCCATTGCCATTCTCTATCTTCCTAAAATCATTAAATCCTTTGCAAAACCTGAGATGCTCTGGGGCATTATGGTTTTCATCGTCGTCCTTGGATTCAACATCGTTTGGGGGACTATCACGAAAGAAATGGGTGCAAGCAACAACGACAATCAAGAAAGAGTCGATGACATCGCCAAGATGAACCTTCCACTCAGTTTGTTGTTCCTTGGCGTTATCGGTCCAATCGTCGAAGAGTTCACTTACCGCGTCGGTCTTTTCAACTTCACAAGAAGAATCAACCGTGTCCTTGGCTACGTTGTCTCAGCTCTCGTCTTCGGTCTAATCCATATGTCATTTGACGCTACTAGCGACCCGCTTAGCGAATGGTTATCTTATCCAATCTATGTCTTCGCCGGGTTATCGTTTGCTTTCGCATATGAAAAATGGGGTTTAGGCGCTTCGGCTTTGGCCCACATCACCAACAACGTTTTTTCGCTTTTACTGGTCTATTATCAACAGGCACAATGAAAGAAAAATTTCAATTTCTCCAACAATTCCCGCTTAAATTGCTCGCAATTGTCTTTATGACGCTTGACCATGTCGGCGCCATGATGACGAGCCCAGACTTCTTCGCTTTGGGTTCAACTCCATCCAATGTCGGGTTTGTTTTCAGATGCATCGGAAGGCTTGCTTTCCCCCTCTTCATTTTCTTTTTAGCCGAGGGTCTCAATAAGACTCACGACAGGTTGAATTACGTCTTGAGATTCGCCCTAATGTGGGCAGGCATCACGGTAGGTGAAATCATCATCCAGGCTATTAGGCCAGAGCTCATTTTGCCATCTGAAGCCTTCACCGATCTTCTCATGTACGCATTATTCATCTATTTCATGGAGCACAAGAAGAAACCGCTCAAGCTTCTCGCCCTGCTTCCTCTTGCCTATATCGGGTTAAGCTATGCTTGCGACCTAAGTGAAGGGTATGCGGCCCTAAATGGTCAGACCAGTGTCTGGTCATCATTCTTCCCAGAGTTCCTGAGAAGCGGGTATTCCCTCTATGGATTCATCATGCTCATCGGCATCTACTACGCACCAAAGGTTGTGGATTTCTTCTTTAAGAGAACCATTGCCGCCTCCCCTGATGTCGAGATCGATATGAGTGAATGGACAACTGGCCCTCGTTATCAAGGATTGCTTAATGCAATCGCAAACTCGGTGATCATTATTGTCACCCTCATCTTCTGGTTAATCGAAAGAACGAGCGGCATCGCCGTTTTCGAGATGGGCACCCAAAGTTGGTGTCTTCTCGCCTGCGCCCTCATCTTCTGCTACAACGGCCAAAGAGGTTATGACAGAAAGTGGTTCCGCTACTTCGAGTACCTCTATTACCCAGTGCATCTCGTTTTGATTTTTGGGCTCTTTGCTTTATTCTTTTAACGTACCCATAGGAGGTAATTTCAAATGTTAAAACACATCAAAGATTCAGCTGAATTCAATAATGAAACCGCGAAAGGCAAGGTCCTCGTCGACTTCTTTGCCACATGGTGCGGACCATGCAAGATGCTCTCCCCTATCCTTGAGAAGGTCGCATCCGAGCACGAAGATCTCACCGTCCTTAAGGTCGATGTCGACGAAGTCGGCGATGTCGCTACCAAGTACGGCATCAGAAGCATCCCAACCTTGATCCTCTTCGAAGATGGCAAGGCCGTCGATATGAAACTCGGCTTTATGCCTGAAGAGAGCGTTCTCCGTTTCGCCAAGCTTAAGTAACAAAAAATGAAGGGCAAGAATAAAATCTTGCTCTTTTTGTTTACCTTGTAAGGTTCCTTGTGGTATATTCTTTCACGCAGCACTGGACCATTGGTGTAGCGGCCTAACATGTCTCCCTGTCACGGAGAAGATCACGAGTTCGAATCTCGTATGGTCCGCCAGGCTGCGGGCGTAGTTCAATGGTAGAAC
>JAFYAZ010000033.1 GCA_017540455.1 Bacilli bacterium
CTCTCTATATGGAACAGGTCGTCGGCTATATCAACAAGACCTTAGCCCCTCTTTCCCCACACGATTCCGAGATCCTCACTTCCTACATGGTCAACAACTATGTCAAAGCGAAGATCATCAAGGAACCAGAGAGAAAGAAGTACAACGAAGTTCACCTTGGCTACCTTTTAGCCATCTGTTCTTTGAAGAATTCTCTGACTATGTCAGAGTTATCCAACCTTATCGCTCTCGACAACGATGTCAGCGCGGATAAATCCGTTCTTTACACCTTCTTCCGTCTCATGAGCACGAGCATCGCTAAGAACACGATCGCTTTAGCTAAACAGAGAGTCGATCGCTTTGCGAGAGAATACGAGAAGAACAAAGAGACCGATCCTGAACAAGCGGAACAGCATCTCGTTGACTCCCTTGGTCTCATCGCTTTGAGAATGTCCATCCAGTCTTCTATCAACCGCATCATCGCTGAAGTCTTCCTTAATGCCATCCAGCATTCTGACCACGCGATTGCGATCGAGCAGAAGAAACACCACAAAGTCGAAAAGCACTCTGCCAAAGCCTCCAAACACGAAGCTGAGAAAATCTTCGAAGCAAAAGAGGCTCTCTTGAAAGAGAAAAAGAAACATAGCAAAGAGGAAAAGACAAAATGAAGACTGTCTTAGTCACCGGAGGACTTGGATTCATTGGTAGCGAAACCGTCATCGAACTCATCGAAAGCGGATACGAGCCAATCGTCCTTGATAACCTCTATAATTCCAAGATCGCCGTCCTTGACCGCATTGAGGAAATCACCCACGTTAGACCTAAGTTCTACGAGGTCGATTGCACAAAATATGCGGAAACTGTAAGGGTTTTTGAAGAAAATCGCATCGACGCGGTCATCCATTTCGCTGGATATAAAGCGGTAGGGGAATCCACCGTCAAGCCTGTCGAATACTATCAGAACAACCTCGGCAGCGCCCTCAATGTCTTGGCCATCATGAAGGAGAAAGGCGTTCACAATTTCATCTTCTCTTCATCCGCCACAGTCTATGGCGTGCCAAAGAGGGTTCCGCTCTATGAAACTGACCCAGTTGGCAGCGCCACCAACCCATATGGCGAGACCAAGATCATGATTGAGAGAATCCTTGAGGATACTGCCAAAGCAAACAAGGACCTCAATGTCTGCTTGCTTAGATACTTCAACCCAATCGGCGGACACCCATCCGGACTTCTTGGCGAAGATCCAAATGGCCTCCCAAATAACCTCATGCCATATGTCACTCAGGTCGCGATTGGCAAACTCCCATTCCTCCGCGTTTTCGGAGACGATTACAAGACCGTCGACGGAACCGGTGTCAGGGATTACATCCACGTCGTCGACTTGGCCAAAGGCCATGTCGCTGCCCTCAAACGCTTAGAGAGCAACCCAGGCCTTGTCGTCTATAACCTCGGAACTGGCAAGGGCACCTCAGTCCTTGAGCTTGTCCACGCCTTCGAAGAGGCTAACGGCATCAAGATCCCTTACCAGATCATGCCTCGCCGTCCTGGCGACATCGACGAGAACTTCGCCAACGTCGACAAAGCGTGGAATGAGCTTGGCTGGAAAGCCACCCTCACCATCAAAGACGCTTGCAAAGACGCCTACAATTTCCAAAAGAAAAACCCTAACGGCATTGAATAAACAAACTCCTATAAGGCACTGAGCAAATTCAGTGCCTTTTTTCATACACATGTGTAGCGGTTTTGTTGTAGAATTTGCTTAACTCGAGAGGATTGTTTTATGGAAAACGTTTTCACTGTCACCTTGCCAAACGGCAGAACTCAAAAAGGTCTTATTTTCGAAACTGAACAAGCAAAAGTGAACCTTGTTCTTTTAACCGGCATGGGCGAACACTCAGGCCGTTACGAAGAACTCGCCAAGTATTTGAACGAGAAAGGCATCAACGTCTATGTCTTAGACGCTGTCGCTCAGGGTCTCAATGCTGAGAAGGTCGAAGACCAGGAGAAGTGGTACGAAGGCGCTTTCGATGACAACGTCACCGCTGCGAACATCAAGATTGAGGAAGTTAAGAAAGCCAATAACCTCCCAACCTGCATCATGGGACACTCAATGGGTTCCTTCATGACTCAGCGTTATCTCCAGCTCTTCCCAAATACCGTTAGCAAAGCCATCCTTTGTGGCTCCGACAAGATGCCAAGAATGAAAGCCTTCTTCGGTTTCCTTCTTGCTTCCATGCTCGTCAACAAAGGCAACTTCGATAAGCCAAACAAGATTCTCTCCGCTTCCGGAACTGACGCTTACAGCAAAGCTGTCAAAGACGCCAAGACTCCAAAAGATTGGCTCTCCTACAACGAAGAGAACGTTCAGAAATACATCGCCGATCCATATTGCGGCGCTCCAACCACTGGCGGATTCTGGAAAGAATTCCTCAGAGGCTTAAAGGCCATCACCGACGGCAAGGAAATCAAGAAAGTCAGCAAGGATGAGAAGATTCTCATCATCTCTGGCGAAGAAGATCCAGTCGGCAGATTCGGAAAAGGCCCACGTGAGCTCCTTTGGATGTACAAGAAACTCGGCGTCACTAACGCCAAACTCAAGATGTTTGACCACATGCGCCACGAAATCCATAACGAAAACGGAAAAGAAGAAGTTTGGTATCTCATTTCCAAATTCTTACTCGCCTAATGCTCAATAAAGTCCTCGACTATTTTGGTCTCCGTGAAAGGAAACCGCGTCATTTTGTGGCGTGGTTCTTGGTTCTTGCCTTCTCTCTTTTCACATACCTTTATTTCGAGGCTTTGGACTATAAACTAGAAGAACCAACAGCAGAAAAAGGATCGCTTCTTCCTTTTTTCAGCTTTGATGTTTGGTTTGTTATCTTCACCGTCGGACTGTTTTTGTTCGATGCGTTTTTCATGTTCTTCGCCATCAAGTATTTCAAGATTAAGCAGAAGTGGCCTTTCATGATTGTTGGGGCTGTCTTCTTGATTTTTGCTTCGCTTACCCTGTTCGTTTTCCCGGGTGTCATCAAAGATGGCGTCGTCATTTACCAACTCTCAGCGGGTAAGATGTTCCAATATCTGGCTGCGACCCTCATGGTCTTTGTGTCCATTTATCTCTTTATCACCGTTATCCCTCAGATGATTAAAGACAGGAACTATTACAACCTGTTTTTCGTCATTGCGATCGCCGTTGGTTTGATTGGAACAATATACAGCTACATCGCTGAAGGTGATGTCTATTGGAGGCTTTTCACAGAACCTCATCCTTATGACGTCCCACAAAGCTTCACCAACAACAGAAACGTTTACGCGTTCATTTTGGTTATTGCTATGGTCTCCGAAGCATACCTAATCATCAAAAATAATTGGGTTTTGCATTGGATTTTGTTCTTTTTCTTCTTCTTTAACACCCTTTTCACCCTCAGCAAAACATCTATCATCATGTCTTTCGCTTTCTTCTCCGTCTTCGTTGTTTGGAGAACGATCATGATTATCAATAAGCACCCGGTCAGAGCGCTTATCTTCTTTGCCCTCATGATAGCGGGAGCAGGGGCGTTCCTTATCATTGCTTTCGCTCCATTTGAAGAAGATTCCTTCATGAGGTTGCCTCACACCTTCTTTGAGTATTTGATTGATGATTTACCAAGCCTCAACGGACATTCCTTCGGCACGAGGATCAATTGCTTCAACCAGGCAAAGGAATCCTTGTCGACAAACGACATAACCGCTTTCTTCGGTTTCGGTTACATGAATTGGCAACATGGTTTATATGGATACTTTGATAGATATGTTGCAATGGACGTTGCCTTTGCCGTCGATCTCCTTCAGTTTGGCATCCCTGGTTTTGTCTTCTCTGCCGCGTTATGGGCATACGCCTTCTTCAATGACGGACTCCTATACAAACATAAATCCGCGTTCGCAGGCGTTACCCTTTTGACCTTGGTCGTCTTGCTTGCAAGAACGGTCACAGAAGCAGGGGATTTCACTTTCCCTAACCTTACCGGCGTTGTCTATTACCTGATGGTGCTTTGTCCGATGCTCACTGAACTTGGTTTGCATAAAAACGAGAAAGTGCCTCTTGTTGAGGCTTAACATTTTCCTTGCTCTAAGAGCAAAGGTGTTGGAAATAGGCCCTTTAGGCCCTATAATCTATCCGTTATCCAAAGGAAGGATTTTAAAATGGTCAAATTAGTCTTAATCAGACACGGACAGTCCGAATGGAACCTTGAAAACAAGTTCACCGGATGGACCGATGTTGAATTATCCCCAAACGGCGAGAA
>JAFYAZ010000034.1 GCA_017540455.1 Bacilli bacterium
CAACACTTTCGTGTCGAGGGATTTTCACTAAATGGAGCATCCGGGCGGAATCGGACCGCCGGTCATTGAGTTGCAGTCAATTGCCTTACCGCTTGGCTACGGATGCAGCGGAAAGAATTATATCACCGAGGTTGGTGAGTGACAATTCTATTCCTTATGAGTTTTCGATTAATCGACTTTCTTGTATTTGAAGGAAGCGGATTCGAAGAGGCCATCGGTGATTTTGAGGTCTTTTCTCATGACGAGGAGAGGCTTGACGTACTCAGCGAATTTTTTGGAGAGATGGGTGGTATCCTTCATGAAATCCTCTGGGACGTATCTGATCGCATCGGCAGCCATCTCGATTGGCTCGAATTCGATTTCGAAGGCGTATGGGGTGTCGGAGGTTCTCTTGAGAACGGCCATCATACCGGTCTTGCCTTCGAGAAGGGCTTTGACGCAGGCTTCGCCACAGGCGATGGCGGCTTCAATGTCGACTTCGGAAGCAAGGATGGAGGAGGCACGCATGGAGGTGCTAAGGACGGTAACGCGAGTTGGGAGATGGAGATCTTCCTTCACGCGGGCTTGGAGGGCATAGGCAACGCCTTCGAGCTGAGCGTGACCGAACGCGTCGATGTCGTCGCTTTGGACGCCGATGTCGATGCCTTCGCTAAGGGCCACTACCGCATAGCCTTTCTGGAGGTAGACGCGGCCAAGGTCCTCATAGAATTTCTTCTGATCGAGTTTGACTTCTGGGAGAAGGATAAAGTCTGGGCGGCAATCTTCTGGGAGAGCATCCGCGGCGGCAGTGAGCCAGCCGGTGTCTCTGCCCATGATCTCAACAAAGAGGACTTTGCCTTTCTTGTAGGAACGGACGTCGAGGATAAGGGATTTGAGGGCGTTGATGACATAGAGGGCGGCGCTTGGGAAGCCAAGGGCGAAGTCAGTGCCCATAAGGTCATTATCGACGGTCTTTGGAACGCCCATGACCTTGAGGTCAAGGCCTTTCTCTTTTGCAAGGTGGCTGAGTCTCATGCAGGTATTCATGGAGTCGTTTCCGCCATTGACGAGAAGACCGTTGATGTTGTGCTTCTTGAGGGTGGCCATGATCTTCTCAAACACTGGATCATTGAAATCCTTTGGAAGCTTGTAGCGGGAAGAATGGAGGATCTGGCCTGGGGTCTGGGTAAGAAGGTTGATGTCCTTCTCATCCTCAGCGAATAAATCAACGAGGTTGTCATCGATTAAGCCTTCGACACCATAGAGGGAGCCATAAAGGGCTTCGATCTCATTTGGATGCTTTCTGGCCTCTTTGACAACGCCGCAAAGGGAAGAGTTGATGACGGCAGTCGGTCCGCCGCTCTGGAAGTAAACGATTCTCATCTTGCTCATAAAAATATTTCTCCTATATGAACTGATATCTTTGATATCTTAGCACAAAAAGAAAACCGCCTGATATATCAAGCGGTCTTTTTTGTTACAGATTATCTTTCGATTAGAAGGAAGCGGTGAATTCGTTCCACATCTTGTAGAGGGCGGCATTGCCTTCAGCGCCGAAGTCCTTCATGATCGCGCATCTGTTGATGGTCTCTTCGGATGGGTACTGGGCATCGAACTGACGGCCTCTTTCCTCAGTTGGGATAAGGATCTTGGCCTCTTCACCTTCTGGGAGGGTTCCTTCGAAGAAGTAGGAAAGGTCGCATTCATCGCATTCTTCCTCAGAGTATTCCTCTGGATCGGCTTCGTACCAGTCTTTGACGGTTTCCCAGATGGCCTCACCGGCGATTGGGGAGGTGTAGCCGACGGCTTCCATGTTCTTAGCGGCCACTTCTGGGTCGGCAAGGAAATCAAGGAAGGCTTTGGCGGCTTCGACGTTGGCGCCTTTTGGCATGCACCAGCCATCGAACCAGACGTTGGAACCTTCTTCTGGGATCTCGTAAGCAAGGGTGACTGGTTTTGCGGCCGCTTCGGCTTCATCCATCGAGAAGACGCTATCACCAGACCAAGCTAAGTTAGCATAAATGTTTCCGCGAACCATATCGGACTTGCCTTCGTCGACCTCGAGGGTGACATTTTGGGTGAGCTCAGAGAGAGCGGCTTTGACTTTGGCAAGGGTCTCGGTGTCGTGTCTATTGAAGATCTCGGAGAGAGCGTCGTTATAGGCTTTATCGGTCAAAGTGCCGGCTTCATGCTGCTCTTTGAGGGCGATGGTCTCGTCTTTGTAGACGTGCATGACGGCGGTGAAGTAAGTATCACGGACGCTGTCTTTGATGGTGATCTTCTTCTTAAGGCTATTGCCTTTAAGATCATTGCCAGGATTCCACTGGAAGTCCCAAGTAGAGACCTGTTCCTGAGAGACATATTCGGTGTTATAGGTATAACCCATGGTGCCCCAGAAATAAGGGACGGCGAAATCGCTGAAGTTGTTGCTGTCGAAAAGGTCTTTGATGTATGGGGAAGTGTTGTTGTTGACGTTATTAAGGCCCTCGGTATATTTCTTGGTGGTCTTGTCATAGCCAAAAGATTCGAGCATGCCTTCGCTTTGCATCTTCTGAATCATGTAGTCAGAAGGGCAAACAAGGTCACATTTGACGAGGTTCTTACTGAGCTTTGTGTACATAGTCTCATTGGTGTCAAAGGTGACATATTTGACCTCAATGGTCTTGCCGGTGTCTTCGAAAAACTTCTTCTCAAAGGATTCGATAGCGGATTCTCCAACTATGTTTCCTTTTTCGTCGGTTCCTTCGTAGATGTAGTCTTCCCAGTTGTAGACAGTCAGGACGACGTCGGCTTTGCTTCCACCGCAGCTAGCGAGTCCGCCTAAGCTAATGAGTGCGGAAACGCCTAAGATGAGTGCGCTTTTTTTCATTTCTAATTCCTCCTATAAAACTAGATTTTTTTCGCTTTGCGATTATTTACTATCGTGTAGCCGATCATAACTAACACGATGAGTACAAAGATGATGGTCGTGAATGACCTGATTTGGATCGGAGGAGTCGATCTCGATAAGGTGCTTTGAACATAAGTCGAGATGGTTTGGAAATCGCTCCCCTCTGACGGTTTGGTAAATTCAGTGATGACATAGTCATCTAAAGACAATGTCATCGAAATCATAAAGCCCGAGAAGATGCCAGGCATGATATCTGGGACCATGACTTTAAAGAGTGCTCCACTTCTACTCGCTCCTAAATCCATGGCGGCTTCATAAAGGGATGGGTCCATCTGTTCTAGCTTCGGTTGGACGTTGATGACCACGAACGGGATCGTGAGAACCATATGGCCAACGATAAGCGAGAAAGCATTTTTTGGTAATCCGAGGAGCCCAAAGAGTATGCAAAGGGACAAAGCCATAACAATTTCTGCGTTAACAATCGGGATCTCGTTAGCAAAGTTGAAGACAGCTTTTAGTTTTTTGCCCAAGAAATGCATGCCGATTGCACCAGCCGTCCCTAAAACGGTAGAGAGGGTTGAAGCAACGATTGCCACCCAGGCAGTGTTCCATGTTGCTCCCCAAATATCCTTCGCATTAGCGTTGTTACTGTTGAAAAGCGTGGCATAACAATCGAAATTAAATCCCTGCCACTCGCCAATAACGTCGGCGTCAGTAAAGCTAAAGAGGATGAGATACATAATCGGGAGATACATGACGATGAGCATGATCCAGACGAAGGTGAGAGCGGTAAACTTCTTGGCCTTCTCCCCTTTCTCTCTTCTCATGAGAGAACGGTTGGTTTCTTCCATCTCCTGGTTAGGAGCATTCATAACAACTTCTTTCTCCATTGTTATCTGGCTCCTTTCTTCTCGCTAAATAGATTCTCAAAGACAACGGAAAGTCCGATGAGGGCGAGCATAATAACGGCATAAACGCTAGCAAGGTCTTGTTGGGCACCATTAAGGAACATGTTTTCAATCTGTCCTCCGATAAGAGTGATGGTGCGTCCGGATAAGGCATCGGTGATGACGTAAGAGGACATCGTCGGCATGAAGGTCATCGTGGCAGCGCTTACGATACCAGGGACCGTCATTGGGACGATAGTCTTGAAGAAGACCTGAACCGGTGAGGCACCTAAATCAGCGGCTGCCTCAATCTGACTCTTATCGAGTTTGAGCATCGTGTTATAGAGAGGGAGGATGGCGAATGGGAGGTAGTTATAGACCATGCCGATGATGGAACAAACCCATGGATGTAAGGCAGGATCGAGGCCAAAGAAGATGAGAAGTTGTTTCGTGGCGATGGTTCTGATGACGAAGTTGATCCACATTGGGAGAAGGAACAGATAAACAAGGACAATGTTCTTGTTCCACTTCGAATTGGCGAGGATATAGGCGATTGGATAGGCGATGAGGATGCAGATAACGGTTGTTAAAGCAGCAACGCCTAAGGATTGGCCGATGACTTTGAAGGTCGTCACACTGCTATCGCCTTCAAAGAGGGCTGCGAAATTTCCAAGGGTGAAAGCTCCGGTTCTAGCATCTGTAAAGGCGTAATAGAAGATGAGAAGGATAGGAAGGATGATGAAAAGAATGAGGAAGACGCCATAAGGCATGCAAAGCCACTTACGGGTCTCGCGCACCACTCCTTTATTCCTAGATAAGGTTTTGGTTGCTTCCATTTTGCTTATCTTCCACCTTTGAGTTTGACTTCGACGCCGCCCTCTTTGATGATGAGGGAAACGTTATCGCCGATATTCCAGAGGTCTGGGGTGTTGACGATGAATTCTTCATCGACATCCTGATTCCAGACGGTTACTTCGTAATGGTCGCCAAGGTAAATCATGTTGATGATCTCGCCATGAAGGTCGGAGGCGTTTGGATCATCAGAAAGCTCAAGGTCATCGAAACCGACTTCGACGGAGACCTGAAGGCCTTCGACATCCCTCTCTTCACCTTTGTCGTTGATGAGGGTGCCTTCTTCGCTAAGGTGATAGCCTGGGAAGAGTTTAAGGACATCGAAGTTCGCGTGGATGCCAGCAAAGCTGACGTGGCAGTGTTTGGTAAGATGGCCATCATAGTAGTTAGAAGTGAATGGCTTCTTCATGATCTGGATGTTCTCTGGATCGACGGAGAGGCCGACGATGCTATCTTCTTCGAAGTTCTTGGTCGATTGGGCGATCATCTCGTTTTTGCCAATCATCGTGATGTATTCGTAATGCATGCCTTTGAAGATCTTGGAAACGATCTTGGCATTGACGGTGCCTTTGTCTTTGGCGGAGATGATGACGTCCTCTGGACGGATGACGACGTCAACCTTCTCGTTGAGGGCGAATTTGCCTTCGTCGGCTGGGTCGCTGTCGAAGGAAGCGCCAAGGAATTTGATCTTGTTGTCCTTCTGGACGGTGCCGGTGAAGATGGAGGATTCGCCGATGAAGTCAGCGACGAAAGCGTTCCTTGGCTCGTCGTAAATCTCTTTTGGGGTGCCGACCTGCTGGATTTCGCCATCAGACATGACGACGATGGTGTCGGACATGGTGAGGGCTTCTTCCTGGTCGTGGGTGACGTAGATGAAAGTGATGCCAAGCTTTTTGTGCATGGCTTTGAGCTCAAGCTGCATCTCCTTCCTCATCTTGAGGTCGAGAGCGCCTAAAGGCTCATCGAGGAGAAGGATCTCTGGCTCATTGACGATAGCGCGGGCGATGGCGATTCTCTGCTGTTGACCGCCAGAGAGGGTTGAGACCGCTCTCTTCTCGAAGCCTTCGAGGTCAACGAGGTTGAGGGCGTATTTGACTTTAGCTCTGATTTCGTCTTTGGTGAGCTTTCTTTTGGCGTAGAGCTGCTCGCCGTTTTCGCCAAGGATTGGATTGCCTTCTTTGTCTTTGAGAGGCTTGCTCAAATCATCGACCCTCTTGTACTGAAGGCCGAAAGCGATGTTCTTGTAGATATTGAGATGGGTGAAGAGGGCGTAACGCTGGAAGACGGTGTTGATTGGTCTTTTGTATGGCGGGATGAGGGAAATGTCCTGGCCATTGAGAAGAATCTGACCGCTTGTTGGCATATCGAAGCCAGCGATCATTCTGAGGGTGGTTGTCTTGCCACATCCGGAAGGACCAAGGAAGGTGACGAACTCACCTCTTTTGATATCGAGATTGAAGTTGTCGACAGCGGTGAATGACTTGTCAAAGACCTTGCAGACATTCTTCAAAGAAATGATTGTATTCTCAGCGTTCATTTTCATGCCTCCATACCCTCTTAGAAACAGGTAAACGAATGCCAGTAATTTCAGGTCATTTTTTGACTTGAAAACTTGACGCGAAAAATAATGCATTAAAAGGACACAAAAAACAACAAAATTTTTATCACTTTTTCCGATATTTTTTTCGTGATGGTTTTTGAAAAAATCAAAATGTGACATTTTGTCGGACTTATCGAAGTTTCCCCTGCATTTTTTTGCTCGAAAATTTTTTGATTTTTTTCGGAAAAAATCGCTTCAAAAACCATTCAAAAAACTCAGTGCGATTTTCTACCCGCTTTTTGGGGGTGGTTTTTGGGGGTTTGCGCGCGTGCGCGACCTTATTTTATGCACGTAATTTGCTGTCTTTTTTTGTGGTCGTTTTTCTTCTAGAATTGTGGGTATGAAAAAAGGCCTTTTTCTTACCATCTCGCTCTCCCTCTTGGCCGCTCTTTCCGCGTGTCAAAACAATGATTCCCCTACTAAGGTCAATCTCACCTTCGGAAAGCTATATGATTCATCGAGAAACGAGACCATCGAAGACCATCTAGAAACACTCACCCACTCAGGTTTGACTTCCCTCGTTAACTCAAAGAAAGAATTCGTCCTCCTTGTCTATGACAAGGACAACACCTGCACCTGCTGGGAGGACTTCGAAAAAACCATTCTCTCCTTCGTAAAGAGGGAAAACGCATTGATGTATGCGATTTCCCCTAGCGAATTCGACGGAGGACACGAGACGTTTGGCTTAACCATCTCAAAAAGCGAAGAGACGATTGCCATCTTTGAGAACGGGGCGATCAAAGAACAGAGGGTCACAAAAGGCTCAGAAGACGAATTCATGACCTCTGCCGTCTTCTCTTCCTGGATGAGCGAAAGGGTTCATTTTTCCGATATGCTTTACGTCAGCAAAACCCAATTAGAAGGGCTTTTTGCTGGGGATATTCAGTTTACAGTCGGGTTTTTGAGGGCTTCTTGCTCCGATTGCTCTTATGTCGAATCTAGCGTCCTTTCCTCTTTCAATAGCAAGGACAACAACATTTCATACGTCATCGATTGCGATTCCGAAGGCATTAGATACAAGGACGGAGAGTACAACCCAGAACAATGGGCTTCCTTCAAATATGAGTACGGTTTAAGCGAAGAGGCCAATCCAGATTACGGATATGGAGGAGGATTCGTTCCTTCCTTCTATACATATGCGCCTGGCGATGGCGATAAGAAGGATTTGATCGTCGATGGCGATGTCTATCTCAATGACGTCGTCTCTAATGAAGGCGGAAAATATGTCGTCACGAATTCCTTTTTCACCGAAGAAAGGGCACCGCTCCTTAACTTTTTAGGCAATACAAAGGTCGATCATCCTATTATCAAAGGGCTCGAAGTCGAAGACAAAGACATCGAAAATGGCAATTGGAAGAAGGAAGCCGCTGCCAAATACCACGACCCTCTTCTTAACGCTTTCTTAACTGCCTATATCGGAAAGTAGCTTTCTCCTCTATAATACGGAAAAAGCATTTGCCAACAAAAACAGACGCTTGTCTGTTAACTTTGTGATTGGAGCTATATCAATGAATCCATTTGCCAGCGTTTTTCAAACTTTTTCCGATAACACGGTTCTCGCCTTTTTTATCGTCTTTGGCATCTCCCTTGTCATAGGTGTTGCCATGGCTTTGACCTACAAAGCCGTCAAGAAAGGCGAAGTTTACACGAAGTTCATGCCTATCGCCATGATCGTCGTTCCTCTTGCGATGACCACCCTCATTGGTCTCATCAACATGAGAAACATCGAGATTGAGAGCGATGGCTATGTCAGAGTCGCCCTT
The DNA here is from genome assembly GCA_017540455.1 of Bacilli bacterium. GTDB lineage: Bacteria > Bacillota_I > Bacilli_A > RFN20 > CAG-826 > UBA4951. The sequence continues at coordinate 7,972 of JAFYAZ010000034.1, forward strand.
GTCGTGAGTGCTGGCGTAGCCCTCACCCGTTTCAGAAGCGACAAGCTTTCGATGCTTGATATGGTCTATTTGATCGTCGCTTCCACCCTTGGCATCATCCTTGGCATCGGCTACTTCATGTATCCAATCATCGTTGCCGTTGTCGTCATCGCCATCATGCTTATCGCTCATATGATGAAATTCGGCGAAAACAAAGACGGCGTGTACACTTTGAAGTACCAGGTTGGCGAAGATCTCGCTAACGACGAAGTCTTCGAGAAAGCTATCTCCGAACATTGTTCCTCCTATAGTCTCCAAAGCGTCCGCACCATCGAATACGGTCAGCTTTATGAAGTGAGATATAACGTCACCCTCAAGAAAGGCGACACCGTCAAAGCCCTCATCGACGAGGTCAGGATGCATAACGCTAACCTCAACGTCACCGTCGTCATCAGCGAAAAGAACTAAAAATGGCCATCAATTCCGGCAATTCCTTCTGCCGAATCGAGAATAAATACATCATCCCTTTAGAGAAACTGCCTCTTTTGGTCGAGGCGATTTCCGAGCACGTCGAATATGACAAGTACGCCAAAGAGAAAGGCTCCTACCAGGTCAATTCGATCTACTTTGATAACGCTTATGGCGATATCCATAACCGGAACATCGCCAAGCCGAAATTCAAAGAGAAGCTGCGCTTAAGGTCTTATGGTGGGAATGAGCCAATCTACTTCCTCGAATTCAAAGACAAGATCTTCAAGGATGTCTACAAAAGGCGTATCTACCTTAGCAAAGAAGAGGTCGATGATTTTGTGAACAAAGGGGTGTTCCCTCCGAAGAACGGGGACGCCAAACACGATGAATTCATCGATGAGCTCGCCATTTTCAAAGAAAGATATAGAGGCTCAATCGTCCCTAATACCCTCATGCAATACCAGAGGGTTGCCTATATGAATAGGCCTGGTGATGACTATCTCCGTCTCACTGTTGATATGGATATCCGTTACAGAAGAGACGACTTTGATATCAATAAGCCCGGAGGAAAGACCCTTCTAAAAGAAGGATACGGAATCCTTGAGATCAAATTCATTGGAGCGATGCCCCTATTTGTCGCAAAAGCCCTCAATGAATTAGGACTGCAGAGGCAAACCTTCTCAAAATTCGGTTCTTCCTATCTAAACGAAGCCAAAGAGGCAAGACTCCTATAGAGATTCTTCCTCTTTTTTCTTTTAAGAACATATAATATCCCCATGGCTTACATCCGTAATGTTTTATCATCACTTAGGAAAGCGGACCTCGACTTCGCCCTCATCGACGAAGGAGACAGAATCGCTGTCGGAGTCTCTGGGGGAAAAGATTCCCTCTGTCTCCTCAAGGCCCTTTCGATATACACCCTCTATTCAAAGAAGAAATTCACCGTCCACCCAATCTTCCTCGACCTTGGTTTTGACTTCGATAGAAATGAGATCAAAAAGCTCGAAAAGTTCGCGGAAGAATGTGGCACTAAGTTGTCTGTCGTTGACAGTAAATTTGTCTATGATATTTTGAAAGCGCATAAGAAACCCGATGGCCATCTTCCTTGCTCGATTTGTTCGCGCATGAAGAAAGCGGCGATCAACGCCGAAGCGAAACGACTCCACTGCAACAAAGTCGCCTTTGCCCACCACAATGAAGACTCTGTCGAGACTTTGTTCATGAACATGCTTCACGGAGGAAGGGTCGCCACCTTCGATCCGAAGATGCCTTTGGAGAGAGCGGGCATCACTTTCATTAGGCCTCTTATCTACTGCCACGAATGGTATTTGGTCCATATGGCCGAGGAGGAAAAACTTCCTATCGTTGACACTAATTGTCCAGCGAATAAACATACCGAAAGAGAGGTCACCAAAGACTTCGTCAAGAAGCTCTACAAAGAGCATCATGAAAGCGTCATGAACCTCCGTAATCTCTTAAGCAATTACGAGTCCTTCAACCTCTATTTCCCAAACATCGAATACGTCCATGAGAAGAAACCTTCTCTCTCACTTCGCCCAATCATCCTCCCAGAAGACATGAGAGGAACCAAAATCTCTAGCAAAAAGAAGAAAGAAGGCGAAGTCGATTACCTCATCTTATGGAATCATAAGAGGGTTGGCGAAGTCTCTTATATGCATCTAAGCGCCCACAAAGTCCTCCTCTTCAATGTCTCTGGCGAGAAAGAATACCTTAAAGAAGGGATTCCGTTCCTGATGGAGAAGATCTCTGAAAGGGTCAATCCGGTCCATTTCTATCTCTATGGCAATAAAGCTCTAGCGAACCTCATGGGCTTCAAAGAAGTGAACGTCGAAGGCAGGAAATCCCCTGCTTACATGATTACGATCAAAAAATAAAAAAGAAAAGGATGGCAATTTGCCACCCTTTTTTTGAAAAACCTCTGCAAATTCCGCTTAATCTCTCGAAGATGAGGATGAGCTCGACATACTCGCGAATAAGAGAAGGACACGGTAGATGAGCTCAAGGAGAGCGATGACCATGTCGTTGATGTACTCGATGTTATAAAGACGGAAGAGCTCTTTGCACATTCCGATCTCTTCTTCGTTGGCGAGGTTATCTCTACGCATGACCTCGATTGCCTTTTCTTGGGCCTTCTTCTCGGTCTTAAGAACCATGATCGACATGATGAATGAGACGAGATAGAAGAGTAAGCCTAAGGCAGTTAAGATGATCGAGAAAACGCCGATGGTGTGGAATAAAACGATATCAAGGCCGATACCGATGATGACAAGTGGAACGAAGGCAAGAGGGCCAAAATAGATAAGAGGCGTTAAGGCAATCCTGGTCTTCATGTCTTTGTCGCCTTCTTTATCAAGGACGGCAAGGGATGATTTCTGAGCGGCCATCGCAAGAGAAGAGATGCTCCTCTTCTTGACGGTCCATCTCCTAAGACGGACTTTCTTGAAGTAATGCGAATAGCTGTTTCCGAAGAGGAATGAGCCGGTGACACTGACCCTGATGTGGTTAAGGCCTTCTTTGTCTAATAAGTCTCTAGCAATCTCTTCGCCGTTTTGTCCCCTGCTATTCTGCACGCGGTTGAATCTGACGTACTTGATGGCAAGAGCGATCTCCACTCCGAAGGCGAAGATACTGACGACGCCGATAAGGATGATGACGATGAATAAAGCGATGGCGATGCCATCATTAATATCGCCTAGGCCTAAAGCCTCTTCGATAAAAGCGATGAGTTGTTCCATAATATGTAACTCCTATTGTCTATATTGTAGCAAAAAAGAAGGCGACCTGAAAATAATGCGTAGAAAAGAAAAGCAGCGAGCTAATTGCCCGCTGCTCTTTTTGTAATGTGATTAATTACTTGGTTGGGAGAGGAGTCCTGGTGCTATTTGGAACCCATCTGTGCTCAAGGTAGTTAACACGTTCGGCAAGCCATTTAAGGGTCTCGGCCTGAGCGCTTGCGCGTTCGTTGACGTTGACGAATGGCTTTCTGAGCTCACCGGAGTTGACGCCATCACCGTTGAAGTAGCTGCCGACGTTGTTGTCAGAAGCCTGGGTGGTTGTCCACTTGGTGAAGTTCTTGGCGTACTCAGCATCGTAGTACTTATAGAAGGTTCTGGCTAAGGACATCATCTTCTCGAAGGTCTGGTTGGTTCTGACGGTATTCCACTTTGGAATGACATAGTCATTCATGAACCAGCTCATCTTGCCAAGGAGTTGGAGCCACATATTGGCGGTTCTATCCATGAAGTATGGGTCTTTGCCATTGCTGGTCTGTCCAGCTTTCTCGATGAAGCCTCTTCTGTTACCGAAGTTGCTGTCGAAATCCCATGGGTTGTCGAATCTTAACTTCTTATCGCCGGTGGCGGAGTTGTCGAAGGACATGTAGAAGGAAGAGTAACCGACATCTGGTGGTAAGCAGACGGCGTTGATGATGAAGCCTTCGGCCCAAGCGTTGCAGTCGAAATGCTTTTCGATGGCCTGTCTAACGGTTGTGCCAGCTGGGGCAGAGATCATCTGGTTGCTTTCATTGATGTCTTTGGCGGAGTTGTTCTTGGAACCTTCGGCTAAGACTTTGAAGAGAGCCTGAAGTCTGTTCTTCATCCAAGCGACCTGGGCGCTGTTGGAGGCGTTGGTCTGCTGGTTGGTGCCGGCTGTGCTGTCGGTGATGTCAGAGTTCATTGTGTAAGTCGTGACGATGCCTAAGCCAGAGTTGGCTAAGCAGCTCTCGATGTTGTAGCTGTTTCTGGTGAAGTAATTGCCGTAATCGATTTCGAAGGTTGGGTCACCCTCGGCGCCTTTCTGGGCTTCGTTACGGGCATAGTAGTCGAGCTCGAAGTTGTAGCCGATAGCGGTCGACGTGATCGGGACGGTGACTTCCTCACCGGTCTCTGGATCGATGACATCCTCTTCTGGTTCTGGGAGGTTGATACGGCCATCTTTGACTTCTTTCTGCTCAGCGAGCATGTACATTCCCCAGTAAGTGTTATTGAGATAGACGGATACTGGAGTGTAGTCGGTGCTCCAGACTTTTGAATCGTCAGCGATGACGCCTTTGGAGAGCTCTAAACCTAAAGCACTTCTGGAAATGGTGGTGTCCTTAGCGTCGGCTAAGAGGACCCACTTCTTGAATTTCTGTCCGCCATTGAGGCCAAGCATCGACTGTTTCTTGTCGAACTTGATCTGGAAGCCTTTCTTATCGAAGCCAGCGGTCTGGTTGCCTCTGACCTTCATAGTGGCCGCAAGGTTCTTGGTGGTGTTGTAATCGCCAGCGTTGGTGATCGTGATGTTGCCAGAGACGGTAGGTCTTGTGGTATCGGTGCTTCTGGCGGAAGTCGCGAAGTTGGCGGCTGGATCGGCGGTATCAAAGGCGAATCTGATCTCTGGGAGAACGGCGTGGGTGCTGTCCATCTGTTCGTAACCGCAGGTTGAGCAGGTTCTGTACTTGACGTTGGAATTAGCGAAACGATCGTCATTAAGCTTAGTGCCTAAGTTCTCTTCGACCCAATCGCCGAATGTATGGTTGGCGGCGTCTTTCTTCTCGCCACATCCGGAGCAAATGTGATAGTGCTGAGTCTTGTCAGTGGTCCATTCGGTGCCCCAGTTATGCGTGTGGGCGGACGAGGAAGCTTTGCTTGAGCTTGTGGTCTTCGAAGAGGAAGCGGCAACGCTTGAGACGGAGGAGCTTGCGGTTGAAGCTAAAGATGATGTGGATGGGGATGAGGTGTCCTCGGATGTTCCTTGTGGGGCAGCGCTGCTGCTTCCTCCATCATTGACACAGCTAACGGTCATCAATGGGAAGGCAAGGATGGTGAGAACCTTGAAAAACTTCTTCATGAAAAACATTCCTTTCTTGAGGGTTAATCAAAATGATCTTTCTCTCATTATCATTAAGATGTTTCTTGCGAGTTTTATTGTACACGATTTAAAAATCAATATAAACTGTAGTCTTTTTAATCAAGAAAAAAGGCCATGTGGCCTTATTTCTTTGTAAAGAATTTTATTTACTTTCTTTTTCTTTGTGAGCCTTCTCGATTTGCTCTTCTTCTCTTTTGAGGGCGGCGTTGATGCGTTCCTCTTTATAGAAGATGTCATCAAGATAGAAAGTTAGCTCAGGGACTTTGCGGAGGTCCATCTTCTTCGCTAGGGAGCTCCTCACATAACCCTTGCACCTATTTAATTCAGCGAGGTTTTGCGTAGGATATTTGGCCCCGAGGAAGGAAACATAGACTTTCGCGGTCGAGTAATCGTTGGAGACGATGACCTCATTGACGGATGGCATTCCGATATGGGAGTTCTTGAGCTCGAACATCAGGATGTCGGAGATGTTCCTGGCGATGACGGCCTTGATTCTGCCATTTCTGTCTGCCATAACTACTCCTTATCGACCATCTCATATCCTTCGACGATGTCGCCTTCTTTGATATCGTTGAAGTTCTTGATCGAGATGCCGCATTCATAGCCCTCGCGGACCTCTTTGGCGTCGTCTTTGAATCTCTTTAAGCCAGCGAGTTCGCCTTCATAGACGATGACGCCTGCCCTAAGGAGACGGATCTTGCTGCCGGCGTTGATGGTGCCGCTAGTGACATAGGAACCACCGATGGTGCCGATCTTCGAGATCTTGTAGATGTGACGGATCTCGGCCTGGCCGGTGACTTTCTCGACTTTCTCAACCTTGTACATACCTTTGACGAGGGCCTCGATCTCTTCGAGTACTTCGTAGATGATGCGGTGAGTTCTGATTTCGACGCCGGCTTCAGCGGCTTTGGCGCTGATACGGGCATCTGGGCGGATATTAAAACCATAGATGATGGCGTGCGAGGCTTGGGCAAGGAGAAGGTCGCTATCATTGATAGCGCCAGCGCTTGAGGCCAAGACCTTGATCTTGACTTGCTCGTTGCTTTGCTTCTCGATGTTGGCCTTCATGGCCTCGGCAGAGCCTTCGGTATCGGCTTTGATGATGATATTGACGTCTTGGACCTTGCCAGCGTTGACGAGGTTGTTGAGGTCGTTAAGGGACATCGCGGCACTGGCGCCTCTCTCCTGCTTTTGCTTTTCAAGAGCGCGTCTTTCGGCGATTTCCTTGGCCTCTTTCTCGGTTGGGAAGGCCATGAAACGGTCACCTGCCATAGGAACGGCGGATAAACCGGTGACGGCTACTGGGGTCGATGGGCCAGCGGACTTGAGGACGGCGTTATATTCATTGGTCATCCTTCTGATCTTGCCATAGATCTCACCGACGACGACGTAGTCGCTTGCGGCGATGGTTCCGTTTTGGACAAGGAGGGTGGCTTTTGGACCTTCACCCTTGTCGAGCTTGGCTTCGAGAACGGTTCCAATGGCGTATCTATTTGGGTTGGCTTTGAGTTCCATCATTTCGGCCTTAACCAAGATGGCGTCGAGCAAATCGTTGATGCCTTTGCCGGTTTTGGCTGAGACTTCGACGGTCATGATATCGCCACCGAAATCCTCGGCGATGACGTCATGGGCCATAAGCTCATTCTTGACTTTGTCTGGGTCAGCGCCTGGCTTGTCCATCTTGTTGATGGCGACGATGATCTCGCATTCGGCGGCTTTGGCGTGGTTGATGGCCTCAACGGTCTGAGGCATGACGCCGTCATCGGCGGCGACGACTAAAACGGTGATGTCGGTCGCATCCGCACCACGGGCTCTCATGGCTGTGAAGGCTTCGTGCCCTGGAGTGTCGATGATGGTGATCTTCTTCCCCTTGTATTCTTTCTGATAAGCACCGATGGCTTGGGAGATGCCGCCGGCTTCGTGAGCGCATAAGTCACTGTGTCTGATCGCGTCGATGATCGAGGTCTTGCCGTGGTCGACGTGGCCCATGATGGAAACGACTGGGGCACGCTCAACTAGTGAAGCTGGGTCATCTTCGATCTTGAGGTCTTCGAAGTGCTCGGCATCTACGATTTCCTCTTTCTTGAAGTCATATCCGTATTCAAGGCAGACGGTACCGATCATCTCGTCATCGAGAAGTTGGTTGATGGTGACGGCCTTGCCATTCATGAACATGAATTTGATGATGGCTGGGATTGGGACGTTGATGGCTTTGGAAAGCTCAGCGACCGTAAGCGGCTTGGAGTAGACGAAGACACCGCCGTTGACCTTGGCGAAATCCTCTTTTTTCTTTGGGCGGGACTCGAAGTTGGCCTGACGGAAACCGTTGTGGTTCTTGTTTTGGCCACCCTTCTTGTTATTGAACTGCGGTTTTTTCATCTGTTTCTCCTTTCTTGAGCTTGAGAAGGTAGCTCATGGCGGCTTTTTTGCCGATGATGCCAAGGAATTTGATCTCGGAATGGCCTAAGGCCTTTCCAAGTTCTTTGGCAGCGAAGGTTTGGGAGAGTGGCTTATGGGCGCGTTTGATCCTTCCTAAAGTGCGGAGGGATTCACCGCTATCGAGGTCATTAGCGGCCACGATCAGGGTGACTTCTTCCATTCTCTTACGAAGCTCCTCACCGATGATGACCTGGTGAGTCGGGTATAAGAGACCAAGGAATCCTAACGCGTCATTCTGGCTCATAGTTTCTCCAAGAGTTCCTCTTCTTCTAAGCTTAACGGACGATGGAGGAAATGGTTGAAGGCGCGTTTCTTGATCGCGTCTTTGCCGCTTCCTTTCTTGAGGTAAACCCCTCGTCCTTTGAGGTTACCCTGCATATCGAGGATGAGTTTCTCATCCTTCACCACGAAACGGAGGAGGGTCTCACGCGGATAGCGCTTGCGTGAGACGATGTCCGTTCTGTCGTTGACGATTCTCATTATCTGGCGTCGTCGTCGTACTCGTCGTTGTACTCGTACTCGAGGTTCTCGTCCTCTTCGCTATAGTAATCGGCCTCATTCTCTTCTTCGGCTTCAACCTCAGCGAGCTCCTCTTCGGTGTAGATCGGCATAGCATTGGCAAGAGGCTCAAGAGGTTTCTCGTGAGCGATCTCTTTCTCGCTGATCTTGCGAGGACGTTTCTCCTCTTTCTTGGTGACGTGTTTCTTGCCGGTTTCGGCCTTCTTCTCGGACTTGGCGTTGAGGGACTTCTCAAGCTCATCGAGGGAGGTCGTGGTCTTGACTTCGACTTTCACCTCTGGCTCTGGCTCTTTGACTGGCTCAGGCTCAGAAACTGGTTCAACCTCGTCAAGGATCTTGGCAGGTTTGACCTTGGTGACGGCTGGTTTGATAGCGACGACTGGGGTCTCCTCAGTAACCTCTTCTTCTTCGACTTCGATTGGCTCTTCTTCGGCCTGGAGGGCTTTCTCCTTCTCTTCGGCCTGACGGAGGGCTTCACGTTCTTCGGCGAGGCGGAGTGAGCGTTCGGCGTAGTTGACGCGTTCTTTGGCGCGCTTGTCTTCTTCGACTCTGGCGCGGATATCTTCGATGGTCTCGAATTCGATGCCATCTTCAGCGGCTTTGGCTTCTTCGTAGATTTCGATGGAGTAGCCGGTTAAGCGCTTGGCAAGGCGGATGTTGGCGTTCTTCTTGCCAAGAGCGACGTAATACTGGTCATCCTTGACGATGGCGATTGCGCTCTTGCCTTCTTCTTCGCTCTCAGGTTTGATGGCGACGCCAACGACCTGGGCTGGGCGGAGGGATTCGGCGATGTAGAGAGATGGGTCGTCGCTCCATGGGATGATGTCGATCTTCTCTTTCTCGTGGGAGTTGCCAAGCTGGGCGACGATCTTCTGGATACGGCTTCCGCCCTGACCGATGCAAGCGCCGGTTGGGTCGACGTCTTCCTTCATCGAGGAGACGGCGACTTTGGAACGGAGGCCAGCGATACGGGCGATGCCTTTGATGATGACGACGCCCTCATAGATTTCGTGGATTTCTTCCTCGAAGAGTCTCTTCAAGAAACCTTCGGAGGAACGGGTGACTTCGATCTGAGGTCCTTTCTTGACGCCATCGACATCGACGCTCTTGACCTCTTGGATATAGACCTTGATGGTCTCGCCTGGTTTGAAGTACTCATCACCGATCATGTCTTTCTTGTTGAGCTCGATGACGGTTCTGCCAACCTTGATGGCGACACCTTTCTCATCGCTTCTTTCGACGATGCCGGTGAGCATCTCTCCGATGTGATCCTTGTAGATGTCATAGAGAGCGACTCTTTCCGCTTCCCCGATCTTGTTGCGAAGGATGGTGCGGATGCTCACAGCGGTGAGCTTCGTAAGTTCGTTAAGTGGGCAATAGATGCTATAGAAGTTATTGAGTTTGATGTTGGCTTTCTCGGCCTTGACGAGGGCAAGAAGATACTTGAGGTCTTCTTTTTCCTTCTTTTCTTCGCCTCTTGGACGCTTGAGGTAATCGATCTCTTCATCAAGATGCTCGATGGTCTTTAAGCAATCCTCTTTGGCATCCTCTTTGCTGATCTCGAGGTAATCGTCTTCGACTTCTTTGACGATCTTCTTCTTCTGGCAAAGGGTGGCGTGAACGCTGCCATCCTCTTCCTCGATGATCTTGGCTTCGACGATGGCGTCGTCTCCGCCTTTGAGGAACTTGATGTAAGAGGTCTCTATGGCCTCTTTGAGTGCGGCGAGAACGGAATCGCGGCTGATTCCTTTTCCTTCAGCGATGGTGTCGATGAGCTCGCTGAACGTCATTTCCTTTTTCTCTTCTTCCATGTTTGTCATTTCCTTTCTTAGAACTTTATGGCTAAGCGCGCTTTGTCGATATTTGGGCGCGCTAACGAGAGCGTCTTTTTGCGGCCTTTGACTCGGATCTCGAGTTTGATTTCTTCTTCGGTGACTTCCTTTAGGTCGCCTTCAAGGAAGTTCAGCCCCTCATAAGGGTTGACTAGGTGGACATTGATGAACTCACCGACGTATTTGGCGAGTTTCTCTAAGCGAAGCGGTTTCTCACTGCCGGCGCTAGAGACGTCAAGCATGTAGGCTTCTTTGATGGGGTCCTCTTTATCGAGAAGAGGATTGATGATGTCGCTTACCTTCACGATGTCATCAAGCGAGATCGGCGCGTCGCGGTCGACCACGAGATGGAGCGTGAGGCCTTCTTTGGTGCGGCTAAGAGAAACATCTGCGAGCTCGTAACCCTCTTTCTCAAGAGTCGGCTCAAGAAGCTCCTTCACCTTATCAAGTAATCCCATTTGCCCTCCTAAAATTAGAAAGAGTGGTCCTAATGGGCCACTCAATTCGATATGTATTGAGCTAGCGGAGCCGCTTCCGCGGGTCTTCCACCGCGAGTATTATGCACTAGTTATGTGCTGTACGCAAGCGCATAAAGAAAAAGCGGCGTCCTGCACCGCTTCTCTAAAGCTTATTCCCCAGTGTAAAGATGACTCTCCCAATTGGAAGGAAGGGCAATCGTGACTTTGTTCATCTTCTTGAAATCCACGGTTATCTCGGTGGACCATTCGATCTGTTCCGTGGAATAGCTATGTTTAATCGTCATTCCTTTGAAGACGTAGTCCTCATAATTGGCTTCAATCTGATTCGTCGTGTCATCGCCTTCTACGACCGAAGTCTCGTTGATCTTGATGGTCAACTGACCGTCTTTGCCTGAGTAATGCTTTGTATCTGCGTCGAATCTTTGCCCATCGTTATGGAGCATTCCAACAAAGGACGTGAGCTTATACGGATCCAAAAAGGCATCGGCAAACGAGGTGTTTGGCTCAAATCGGCTTACCAAGAACTCGTCGAATTCTTTCTTATGGGTTTTCCGGTCGATGACGGTGATTTTTCCATCGTAATCGGAATCAGAATCGCAATATATGAGTTTCTCATAGGTTTCGTCATTGACGAGATAGTAATCGGTAGAGACCGCGCCTCCATCACTCGTCATGTGGAGATGTTTTTCCCCGTCTTCGTTCGAGCGGAGGAGCATCTCGTCGTTTTTGGTTATTTTCTCTTTCGTCACTTTGTCGACTTCGACGGTCTTGCCGGTCAGGGACATCCAATAGTTTTTGACCTCGTCCTTCTTAGTGGCGATGGCGGTTTTAAGATCGCTGATTTTGGCGGTATCGGTAATGAGTTTAGGCCCGCAGGAGCTAAGAAGGGTTATTGCTCCTAAGCCTAGTAATATCTTTGATTTCTTCATAGTCTTTTCTCCGCGAATAAGGATAAGATTTTTGATACATCAAAATCAAGGCTTTGGAGATATTCAAAGCCTGTCATCGAAAGAAAAAAAGTCAGGCGTTTGGGCCTGACTTAATTTTATTAAGCTATTCCTCGACAGCGACTTTGTCGATAAGGTCTTCCCAGCCTTTTGGAAGCTCGATCTTGATGTTTTCTTTCGCGGTGAAGGTGACAAGAACCTTGCCCTTGTTTCCTAAGTTGGTCTCATAATCCATATCGGCTGACTTGAACATGTAGTTGTCGTAGGTGACGAGGATGTTCTCGGAGACGGCGACCTCTTCCTTTGCATCGGAAGCGGCTTCGCCTTTGGCCTCAATCTTCATGGTAAGATTGCCTTCGCCTTTGCTGTAATAGGTGGTTGTCGCACTCATTTTGGAGTTCTCGGTTTCGGTCAATTGTCCGATTTCATCGACATCCAAATCCGTTGGATCTTCGAAAGTGCTATAGAAGACCATTGGGAAAAGGAAGGCAAGTTGTGCCATACTGACTGTCGCTGAGTTTTCTTTCTCGCTATAGACGTAGGTCTCGGTCTTTTTCGTCTCAGGATCGTATTGGCTCACATAGTAGATTGACTTGTACGTCTCATTTTGGACGAGGTACATGTTGCTCTCGGCCTTTTCGCCATCTTGCTCGCTGACGCTATGGAGATACATCTCGCTCTTCTCGTTGACCTGGAGAAGCATATCGGTCTTGGTCGTGACGTTCTTTTTGGATTCTTCGTCATAGGCAGAACCCTCGACTTTGATGCTGATCTCACCGGACTTGACGTCTTTGTTGTCATGCTTGGAGATACCCTCTTTAAGAGCGGCGACCTCTTGCGCGTCGGTGACTTCTTTGCCATAGTCTTGGCCGCAGGAAGCAAGCAATAAAGCTGGCACAACGCCAAGTAAAACTAGTTTCTTTTTCATTTGGATTATTTCCCTTCTGTTAATATCAATTTACCCCTAAACTTGAAAGAAATCTAGTGAAGCTCACTATTTTTTGTAGCAAGAAAGATTGTTTTTTTGAGAAGAAAAAGCCAGGCTGGCGCCTGACTTAACTAACCATGCTGCTGGTTGTTCTCTCTCCAATATGGTCTTTCCAACCATCAGGAAGAGCGATTTTATAGTTAGGAAGAACCTTATACTTGAGTTCGAATTTCTCTGTCTGTGTGTAAGAGGTGTTCTCTTCCGTGCTCTCAAACACAGCGTCTTTGAGAACGTAGTTGTCATAAGTGATGCGGGTGTAGCTAGAAGAATTGCTCTCCCTTTCTTTGGTATTAGGCATCTCGATCGTAAGATTTCCATCCCCATTGGAATAGAGCTTTCTTGGCGGGACCGTAACGGTCCCATATTCAGTATCCACTTCATCGCCAAGGTAATAAGGGAAGCAAGCGGCATCAAAGAAAGCAATAGGAAAAGCCATGATTCCAAGCCCTTCATTCATGTATCCGGCTTCGTTACTCTCGTTTTCGTAATGGACATCTATTTGTTTATGGTCAGGGTCACCAGGGTAAAACAATTCAGTGTAGTCTACTTCCCCGTATTCTGGATCGTTAACCTGAAACAGATTAAAAGCGTAGTCCATTTTTTCTTCCCCGGATTTGATGGTCATGCCTCCGCCTAAAGAAATGTTCCCTTTGTCGTCACCGCGATAATAAACGTCCCAAGAATATTTGGTGTCTCTATTAGCGACTTCTTTGTCTTTATAGCTCGCCCCCATATAGCCTACGATATGAGCCTCAAATCCTGTTTTCTCATTCATCTTCTCGGAAATGCCTTTTCCAAGTTCGGCCACTCTTGCTTTATCGCTAGTGATCTCTTGGCCATAGCCTTTGGCGCACGAAGAAAGAACGGCGATTCCAAGTAACGGCAGTATAATGTTTTTCTTTTTCATGGTTGTTGCCCCGTTTCCAGATAAACATACAATTTTTTGCGTTCCTAAATCAATACCCCTGCGGAAAAGAAAAGCCAGCACTAGGCTGGCTCATCCGTTTTTTTGTCAATTAAGCGATTGGGTGATCACCATCGTTGAGATAGAGGATACCAAGGGTGTTAGGACCGCAATGGCAGGAGATTGTCGCGCCTGCATAGGTCTCATAAATGTTCTTGAAACCTTCTTTCTCAAGCCTCTCTTTGACCCAAGCGACGATCTTGTGGTCTTCTTCGCCATAGATGGTATGGGTGATGAAGACGATTTCCTTATCTGGGTTATTGAAGGTCTTGAGGGTCTCTTCGACGTAATCTGGGCACCACTTCTTGACTGGGCCGCGGAATTTCTTGCCGCTTTCCATCTTGCCGGTGTCGGTTTTCATGAGAATCTGTGGGCGAAGGTGAAGGAGGTTAGCGCCAAATCTTGCCATCGCTGAGCATCTTCCTCCTTTATAAAGGAAGTCGACGGTCTCAAAACAGAAGGAAGTCTGGTTGCCAGGAATGCGCTCCATTACGAGCTTGACGATCTCTTCTGGCGATTTGCCTGCCTCAATGAGTTTTGAGGCATAGATGCATTCAAGAGCGACGCCAGTTGAAAGGGAACGGCTATCGATGACATGGACTTTGCCATCGAAGGCCTCAGCGGCGTTGACCGCGTTGTTATAGGCGCAAGAGATGCCAGAGCTAAGGCAGATATGGATCTCTTCATCATAGTCTTTGAGAACGCTCTTGAAGAACTCGGTGTATTCCATCTCATTGACGGCGCTAGTTCTTCCAAGCTTTCCGGTCTTCATCGTGTAATCGATGAGGTCTTTGCCGGTGATAATGCCATCTGGTTCGCTTCTTTCACCAAGGGTGACGGTGAATGGGATGGTGATGATGTTATATTTCTTGAGAAGATCTTGCGAGAGGTCGCAAGTCGTCTCGGTGGTGATTGCAATTTTCATTTTTTCGCTCCTAAAAGGTTCTAGTAAAGAATACTAGTTTATTCGATGGATTTAAAGGTTTGGGATTATTTGAAAAGGCCCATTACAGCGGTGATAAGGAAATATAAGCCAACCAAAACCGCGGCGATTAGGGCGTAGGCAAGAAGGTACCAGAAACCTTTTCCGACGAGGTCTTCTTTCTTCTTCGACCAAATGCCGGCAAGGTAATAGGCACCGACGAAGATAAGAGGCTCAGCGACGTAGTTTAGGGTGCCACCAACCATTGGGATAAGGGTGATCGCGCTTGGCAAAAGCCAAAGTCTGATTGTCGTGCAAAGGACGACGATCATGCTGTAGATGACAAGTTTTCCGTTTTTCATTGTCGTTATTTCCTTTCGTATATCTTATGGCCATCGACGTATTTGGCCACAAGGAAGCTTTCCGAAGCATTGTACATCAATCTCTCGATCCTGTCTTCGATTCCAAACTTCATGCTGGATGGATCGCCTCCCATATCGTCGATGACGAGTATGTCAGCGTCATAGCCTTCCATGAAGGAACCGGCTTTGCCAAAGTATGAGGCTCCCCCTAAGGTTCCGATATAGAGGGCTTCTTTGGCAGAAAGAGGCTTGTAGTTATTCTTTCCTCCGTGGTTGATGACTTTGGAGAGCTGAATCGCGAGTTTCAAGTTAGCGAAAAGATTGAGGGTGCTTCCCCCTGCCACATCCGAGCCGATGCCGACATGCATGCCTTCGTCGAGGTATTTCCTGACTGGCATGATGCCGCCTGTCGATACGTTGGTGTTGCTTTCTGGGCAATGGACCAGATAGACGTCTTTCTCTTTGAGGGTCTTGAGTTCCTCGTCGGTCACGTAGATGCAATGCGCCATGACGGAATGGTCAAGAAGTCCCACTCTGTCATAGGTGTCCGTGTATGATTTGGCGTCAGGGCAAAGCTCTTTGACGAAGGCAATCTCATCTTTGTTCTCATCAAGATGGGATTGGGAGGCGACACCGTATTCCTTACGGACTTCCCCTAGCATTTTCATCATCTCATCGGTGCAGCTGACGGTGAATCTTGGGGTGATGCAAGGTTTGACGTGCTTGAAGCCTTTGAGGCGTTTGATGAGCTCAATGTTGTCTTTCCTTGCCCCTTCGACGGTTTGTGAAATGTAGTCAGGGCAATTCCTATCCATGTCGACGATGCCGACATAGGCGTCGATGCCCGCTTTCTCAAGGAGTTCGCAAAGGATATATGTGCCTTCGAGATGGATGGTCGCGAAGATGACCGCTTTGGTGGTGAAGCTCTTCTTTAGGCAATCCACGAAGGTTTTGTAGGCCTTTTTGGCGTGTTTTTCGTCTTTGAAGGCCGCTTCTCTTGGAAAGGTGTACTTATCAAGCCACTCAAGGAGGGTGACGTCCATGAGGGTTCCTTTATAAGCGAACTGCGAAGCGTGGAGATGAAGATCGGCCATGCCTGGGATGATGAGTTTGCCACTATAGTCGATGAGTCTCTTCTTTTTGAGTTCACTAGGGAGGGACTTCATGGCTTTGACGATTTTTCCATCTTTGACATGAAGGTAACCGTTATGGATGGTGACGAGTTCATTAAGGCTAATGTTATAGGCAATATCGCCTTTGATGATGTATTCCATATCTCTCCTTTCTATTTGAAAAAGCCCCACGAAAAGGGGCTCTTAGGTTATCGGTGTTCTGATTTGTTCTTTGAGGTTTTGACCTTAGAGTAAATCATATGATTACTCTATCACAGGATATTTAAATATCCTATTTGTTTTTTAGGTGAGAGATGATTGGGAGGTGGTTTCCTCGCTTGAATTACAAGAAAGGCTTTCTTCCACTAAAGGAACTAAGTTCCCTAAAGAGGACTCTTCCCCTTTAACAGAATAATTTGGAAGGTATGTCCGGTATCTAGCAAGAGTAACGGTTTGATCTTCGTTGATACAATAATAGTAAGTATCATAGTCATAATCGTAAACAAGGTCATAACGGGCATAAAAGTCGGCTTGAGAATTGTGTTCATCACAGCCCAAAAGAATCGTAAGGACATCCTTATCAGGATCGAAATATTTAGAGTCTAGGTGAATCTTGGCCTCTTTGCTATAAGAGATTATTCCTGCCCGCTCTTTCCAGTAGCAACAATCGCTATTTGGCCCCTCGATGTCATAAACGCGTTTGCATATTTGCGTACGAGAAGAATAATCTAGCTCGTCATTTGTGACCAAAAACATGTATTTACCGGTTTTTGAGTAATCACCATTATCTTTACCAACTGAGCGGTTATAGAGGCCATAAGAAAGCGTCAGATCAAAGCCATCATCCAAGTTAAAGCTGATCGTGCTTTGATTAGTGAAGGTATCAGTTCTGAAACGAGGTCCATCCGGGGTTGGCGGACACGAAGTCAAAAGAGGCAAGGTTAATAGCGGCAACACTAAACGGATTTTCTTTTTCATTCTTTTACCTTCGGCACCATTATGAAACTTTTGCCAAATAAAAAGCAACACCCCTAAAGGTGCTGCCATTATTAGAAACGTTAGATGTTTTTGCCGAACTCGTAGGCGCCTTTAAGGTCCTTTTCGGTGATATCGCCTACATCATTGAGAGCAAGGCCATCATAGGAACCTTTATATTCGACCCCGTCGAAGCATTCAACCCAGCCTTCGATTGCGACGGTTGGCTTTTCGGTTGCCTTTGGATCATCATCAGCGCATGTGAAGAGGGCGTACACTTCCTTGAACTTCCTATCTTCCCTTGGGTAAAGAGGATTCATTCTGTCTAAGAAGGTCTTAAGCTGACCGGAAATCGAATAATAATAGATAGGTGTGACGAAGATGAGGGTGTCTGCAGAATTGACGTCCTCAATCACATCTTTGACATCGTCATTAAGCACACACTTCCCAGTGTCTTGGCAAGTCATGCAGCCGATGCAGTATTTGAGATTCATGCGGGAAATGTCGATGATTTTGACTTCGTGATGCTCTTTTAAGCCCCTAACCATCTCATTCATGAGGGTTTTGGAGGTACTTTTGGCTCTTAATGATGAAGTGATGACTGTTACTTTCATATTTGTTCCCCTATTTGATTGTCTTAACAGAGTCGTTTGTGTATATGAGGGTCGTATCCTCAACGACGGAGTTGACGATGAAGACGTTTGAACCGATGGTGACGTTGTCTCCGATGACGGTGTCCCCTCCTAAGATGGAGGCACCGCTATAAATGGTGACATTGTCCTTGATGGTTGGGTGGCGTTTCTTGCCGCTTAGAGCCCTGCCTTCCTTAAGAGACAAAGCGCCTAAGGTCACGCCATGGTAGATCTTGACGCGTTTGCCGATCTCAGCGGTCTCACCGACGACGATGCCAGTGCCATGGTCAATGAAGAAAGGAGAGCCGATCTTCGCACCAGGATGGATGTCGATTCCGGTCTTCGAATGGACGGTCTCGGAAATGATGCGAGGGATATACGGGATATCAAGCTCATAGAGGGCGTGCGATATTCTGTAATAGACGATCGCTTTATAGCCTGGATAGGCATAGACGATTTCTAGGCGTGATTCACAAGCGGGGTCACTTTCGTAGAAAAAGTCGAGGTCAGCGTATAATTCCTCTTCGATCGTTGGGATTTCCTTTAAGAAAGCCTCGCACTTCTTTTCGTCGTTAGAGATGTATTCGAGGAAGGTGTTTTTGATGCGGGAAAGAAGGCTCTTCTTATGCTCTTCCACCCCTTCGTGAATCGTATCGAAAGCCCCAGGGAAAAGATACCTCTTCATGAGGTCGATGAATTTGGCGAGTTCCTCATAATGAGGCCTTCTCTCATTTTTGAACACTCTAGATGATTCCATTGTATCTGTTACCGCTATCTGAGAAGACGACGAGGATCTTCTTCCCTTTTTTCCTTTTTGCCGATCTCTAAGGCTCCTAAGAGGGCAGTGATTTTTTCAAAATAGTTCATGCGGTCATTTTACTATGTTTCTTCTTTAGAGAAATCCTAAATGCATTTTCCAAGCGCAAAAACGGGAAAATATTTGCCCTTTGGAAATGCTTTGATAGCAAGACTGCCAGAGAGATTAAAGCTCGATTCTCTCTTTCTTGGCGTCTTTTTTGTATCTAATGTAGGCGAAAGGGATGGAACCTAGTGCGATGATGGCCGCTCCCAGAGAGACGTAGCAGATGATGAACCCTAAACGCGCATTTCTTGCGTTTGCTCTTAAATACCCTTCATAGGATAGATAGGTCTTTGAATCGGTTTTGAAAACGTAAGCGTAGTTCCAAGCGGTTTTGTCTTGATATTTAAACGGATGGTTTTCTCTTGTCCCATCAACGTAGAGATAGACGGTGTCGCCGGCATGGAGTTCTTCTTTGAAGCTTCTGTCGGTTTCATGTAGTTCGATGCTGCTGATGCGATACTCAACCGGATTGTCTTTGAGTCCGATCACACAATCGTCGTTAAAATACCTAACGTATTCGAATTTACCGCTTACAAGGATGAGATTGCTCTCCTCCACTGGTTTTTGGAACGAGGAGATAAGGCCAGAGATGACGGCGACGACAAGCATTGCGCAGGCGACTATGATGAAGTTTTTGAGGTTCGTTTTGAATCTTCTTTTTGCCGCGCCTTTGACGTCTTTCGAAAGAAGAAGATATTTTTTGCCTAGATATTCATCGCTTTGATTAAGGTCCTTTTCGTACTGTTTCTTCGTCATTGGCAGGGCAATAATGGGCAATAATAGCAAAACTAAGCCAACCACGATCGCGAAAATCAAGAGACCCTTTTCAGAAAGCACAATAGAAACTCCTACAATAGTGCCAACGGCAATAAGAGTGAACGCAATCGTGGCAATCATGAGGGTTCGCCAATTCTTTTTGAAGGTAGGAATCATATCCCTGATCTCTTTGCCGACTTCGGAAAAGGTCGATTTCTCGGTGGCCGCCTCATCTATGGAATCAGACTCGTCGCTATTCTTTTTTCTTCTTTCGTCGAGCATTTTGATGAAATCGGCGACTTTTTGGGTCTTGGACGAAATCGAGAAAGCCGAACCATCTTTGCAGGTGAAGATATAACCGGAATAAATAGCGTTAATGAAGACAATATCCTTGATTTTGATTTCCTTGACTCTGATGAATCTTCTAACGAAGACCGAATCCCCTTTGATGGCTTCGTATTGGAAAGTGAAGAAAAATAAGAACGCTAGGCCGAAAAGGGCGATAAAGTCACCGAGAACCAGAAGCGCGATAAAGGCCGGATGCTCGATGTTAAGAAAAGAAGCGCTGACAAAAACGATTCCGATCACGAAGAGGACGTGATTAATTACCTTGACCCAACGAGGGGAAACAGTCATGAGTTCATAAGGGTTATTCTTCAAACGGAAACCGAAGATGATTATGAGGAGATAGCTGATGAGAAGTAGAACAATAGAAATGATAGAAGCGATAAACATAACCATAAGGTTACACAAAATAGCCATTTGTAGCAATATCCTTCCGATTTGCATGGGTTTTTGATGTTTGAGCAAGAAAAAAGGAGAGCCTTTCGGCCCTCCCTTTCCCTTGAAAGGATATTTATTAAGCGGCGATTGGCTTAAGAGAGAAGTAGTCAAGCTCTGGTCCGTCTTCAATAGCGGTCATCGCGATGGTGTTGGTGCCAACGGTGACATTAACGGTGCCAAGTTCGACCTGGACATAATCCGCTCCCCAACCGCTTGATAAGGCCTGGGCTGGGAGTGTTTTGCCAGTAAGAGGGACATCGACGGTGTTGAAGGTGAGGCTGACTGCCGCTCCAAGATCCATGTCTTCGTACTGGTAAGAGCTATTCATCTTCGGTTTGCCAGTCATGTAGAGTTTCATCTGCTTGGCTTCGGTGGCTTCGAAGGTGACGGTTAAGGTCTCGCCGGCTGGCCAAGTGGAGATAGTGGTTCCGCTTGCTGGGGTGCCTCCGCCCATGCTCCATGGGGAGGTAGCTTTGATGGCGCCCTCTTCGGTGACGCCGGTTTCGGCTTCGATTTGGATTTCGCCAACGGCTTTCTTAGGAGTGACGTTGATGGTGACTCTAGCGCCATACATGCCATCTTTCTTGGCAGTGATCTTGACCTGTCCGGTAGCAACGCCGGTGACAAGACCGTTTTCGTCGACGGTAGCGACTGTCTCATCGCTAGAGAGATAAGTAAGCTCAGTGGTCTCCGAGGTGATTTGGAGGGTATCCCCCACTTCGATTGTGAGACTCTCTTCGGTATTGGTGATGGCAATGGTTTCTTTGGCTGGGGCCGCGACGGTTGCGATGGTCGTATCCGCGGAGCCATAGATCTCTAAGTAATCAAGAGAGAGGCCGCCTGCAAGCATCGTAAGCTCAAGGGTGTTCTCGCCTTGGACGAGGTTGACGTTTCCTAAAGAGATCTCTGCCCAAGTGGTGCTATATCCATCGACCGTGATCTCACCTTGGATGGTAAGGTCGGCTCCATTGAACTTCGCTGACATGGCTTCTCCGACATTGACGGTCGAAGATGCTCCGATATAAGCAAGAAGCTCAGCTTGTCCGGCTTTGCTTGCGGTGAATTTGAGGGTTTCTTTATCGCCTTCGCCGAAGCTTCCGATATAGGCGGTTCCGTCATCGTTTGTGGTGACTGGAGTGGCCGATCCGCTTCCGAATTCCATTCCGAAGAACGAGGTTGAATACCAACCATCGGCAGCGACGTGATCGGCATCTTCGAATTCGACTTTGCCGCTGGCTGGGTGTCTTTCGACGGTGACGCTCATGCTTCCTTTGCGGTAGCCTTCTTTTTCGGCGCTGATGGAGGCAGTTCCAAGTCCGGTGGCGGTGACTTTGCCAGTCTGGTCGACGGTTGCGACTTTCTCATCGGATGACTTGTAGGTGACGCCTTCGACGCTCGATTTGATCTGGAGGGTTTCGCCGACATGGAGGGTCTTAGAACCTTCGGTGGTGAGCTCGATCTTCTCTAACTGACTGCTAGAGGCGGTGCTGGTTTGGCTTCCAGCTGGAGTTGACTCATCGGCTTTGCTTGCCTCGCCATTGCCATTGCCGCCGCAAGAGGCTAAGCACATCGTTAAAGCGAGGGAAGAAAGAAGGGTCAAGGCTTTGATTTTTTTCATAAAATCTGAATTTGCTTTATTGCAAATCTCCTTTCATCTTCAGGGTTTTGTGTTCCACGCGTCCGCCCTGAGAAGGCGCACGGAAGAGATAACGAATGGCGAAGGCGCCAAAAAGGCGCGATCTCTATTTTGTTAAGCCACTTCGATTATACGTTCAATTAAAGAAAATGATTTGCTTTTTATTGGTTATATTGGGACATAGAACTGTCATAAGTAAGCCACTACCTTGTGTTTGCGAGTTTTGTAAAATTTGTTTCTTTTGTAGTGTTTTCAATAACTTTCCAGTTTTGTTCTTTTATAAAGGTGAATAAAGATTGAATGTCGTTTTTAAGATTTATTAAGATTATGTTGTTCGAAGAATTTATGAAAACCAAACGTAAAACGTTCATCCCGCTTTTGCTTGCGGCATCGTGTGTCAGCGCGATCGCTAGCTGCGGATTAAACGAAACCCTTAGCAAATCTGTCACTTTTCATATTGGAGAAGAGACTTACATAGTAAAAGGCCATGACCATTTCTCTCTCGAAGAAGGCGTTGAGCAAGAACACCGCCGCTTCCTCGGCTGGAGCGTGGATTCCACAAAGACCGGCATCGTTTCAACTGATGCCGATATAAGCCTTGAGGAAGTTGAGAAATACTTTGAGAATGCCGATAACCTCGATTTATATGCCCTCTACTCAGATGTCTTGACCGTCAGCTTCGTCTTAGATACCACGACCACTTTCACCTTGGATTCGGATTTAGAAAACAAAGAAAAGGTCCCTAACCATTTCAAGGAGAATTTCATTTTCCAGGGATGGTCGCTTGAGCAAAACGGCACTTCGATTGCCCTAAGGGATTTCTCGGAAGTTAGTTATAGCATCGTCGCCCCTATTCTTAAGGGCGAATACGAAGTCTCCTTCTACCCTGTTTATGTGTCCGAAGACGCTAACAGCATCAGCCTTTACGCCTACGACACCTCATCTGAGATGGCGGAAATCCATATCGACACCGCAAATTCTTTGGCGATTGACGATGAATCCCTCATCGATCCAGTCGAAAAGAAAGGCAAAAACGGAGAGGTTCCGGTCTATAACTATGTTAATGCAACCATCTCCGTTGACCATTGCGACGACAAATACGCGCTTAACCAAGTGAGCGGCAAGGTCAAAGTAAGAGGCAACTACACCTCCACTTACGCCAAAAAGCCAATCAGAATCAAATTCGATAACAAGCAATCGATGCTTGGGCTCAATAACAACAGCAAACTCAAGAGCTGGGTTTTGCTTGCGTGTTGGAAAGATACATCTCTTTTGAGAGACGCTAGCGCCTTCTATCTAGGGAACGCCCTTGTCGAAAGCGATGGCTTCTATTGCTCTGACTTCAGGTTCGTGAAGGTCTATCTCAATAACGAATACAATGGCGTCTATCTTTTGGCGGAACAACAGCAAATCGATGGCAAACGCGTCGATATCCCTGAATCCAAAAGCGAGTCCGACTCAGTCAATACCGGCTACTTCCTTGAATTCGATGGCTATTACATGAATGAGCCTGATATTCAGAAATTCACCGTTTCCTATAATTCCATCAAGACCGGGAACAATGGTTTCACCATTACGAATGACGTTATGAATACCGCTCAGCACGATTTCGCCCAAAAGGTCACTCAGAATATCTGGAAAGTCGCCTATGATGCGGTCAAGAATAGCCACGCCAATCTGACAAGCGCCCCTTACCACACCTTGGACGTTAATGGCGATTATGTCGTCGATACGACAATCGAGACCCCTTATCAGGCCGTGAGCAAAGTCATCGATATTAATTCTTTGATTGATATGTATCTCCTTCACGAGATCTTAGAGGACCGCGATATTGGATTCTCTTCCTTCTATTTCTCGCTCGACTATAGCGAAACCGGGAACAAGAAACTCACTTTCACCGCTCCATGGGATTTCGATTATGCGACTGGAAACAGCACCTTTGAGAACGCACTCAAGATGACCCTCAATACGAATAAGCTCGCTAATGATGGAAGGCTTACCTCAAACAGGAAGAAACTCACTAGCAGCGCCAATTTGACCAAAGCGGACTTCACCTTTACGAACAAAGACGCCCTCTATTGCCAAAAGACCGATAATCCTTGGTTCCTCCTCTTCTCTAATGAGAGCTGGCTATGGAACAAGCTCTATGCCCGTTACCAAAAAGCAAGCGAGGCTGGTCTTTTCTCCTCTCTCTTAACGATGATCGACACTTATACGACCCAGTATGAGCAAGACTTCAACGAGAACTTCACCAAGTGGAGCGATTCCTTGGGAATCACTCTTTCTGGATATCAGCCAGATCTTGTGAAGATGTTCGTTAACCAAAAACAAGCCGCTCAGTACTTAAGGATCTGGCTTGAGGCGAGAATCGAAGGGCTTGGCTCTGCGCTTCAAAAGAAAGCCACCGCTTCTAATTAATATCTTTGTTTCAAATCTTTGATGGCAAGATAGACGAGTTCTTTTATTTCGTCAGGGTCTTCGCTATCGATAAGTAACATCGCTTTTGCGGATGGATATGGAATCTGGTCTTTAAGACCAAGCTTTTCGAGTGATTTGGTTTTCTTGATGAGGAAATCGTTATCAAAGACACCACCAAAAAGAGTGCCATCTTTATAAAGCAAATACTCACCCATCATCTTGCGATAGGTGATTCCGTCCACTTCTCTTAATAGTTCGAGAACGTACTCTAGGTAATCGTTTGAGCTTGCCATGGTTCTATTATTCACAAAAAGAAAAAACTTTGACACTCACGTATCAAAGCCTGAACTCCTTAATGGTGCCCCGCCGCAGAGTCGAACTACGAATTGATCCTTACCATGGATCTGTTATGCCGTTTAACTAGCGGGGCAGCGAGTAGAATTATAGTTTCTTAAGAAACATCGCGCAAGTGGAATTGATTAATTCGTTTCCTCGCCTATGAGATCGTAGACCATCGCGCTAGAGATTCTGACCTTCGCGATGTCGCCTTCCTTGTGCATTTTAGTGCTATAGAAATAGATATTTCCATCGATGTCGTCTGGGGCATTCCAGTATGAGCGGAGAGTGTACATATCTCTTTTCTTATCGTATCCCGTGACGATTCCTTCCATCTCGTCCCCTATCCTCTCTTTGTTAAGGCGGTAGGAGATTTTCTTGGCGAGGGTCATGATTTCGTCTTTTCTTTTGATCGCCGTCGCGCTTCTCACCTGATGGAGCATGTTATAGGCGGCAGTCCCTTCCTCGCGGGAGAAAGTAAAAACACCAAGGTGATCGAAAGGGATTTCCTTTAGGAATTTGACCGTTTCCTCATGCTCTTTCTTCGTTTCGCCAGGGAAACCGGTGATGAGGGTCGTCCTAAGGACGGCGTTAGGCATCATGGTTTTGATCTTGCGGAAAAGGGTCTTCATTTCTTCGACTGTGCCATGTCTATTCATAAGGCGAAGCATCTTATTGCTCGCGGTCTGAATCGGGACGTCAAAATATGGGTCTATCGACTGGGAGTTCTTGATGAAACGGAGCTCCTCATCGGTGACCTCTTCTGGGTACATATAAAGGACTTTGATGCTATAGAAGCCCATCTTGTCGAGAGCGGACATGAGGTCGACCATGTTTGGCCCGCCTTTGATGTCGCAGCCATAATGCATCGGGTCTTGGGAGACGAGAGCGATTTCCTTGATGCCTTTGCTTCTAAGGATGAGGGCTTCTCCCACAATCTCTTCTAGTGGGCGGGATTTCATTCTCCCTCTGATATAAGGGATCGCGCAGAAAGAGCAGAAATTGTCGCAGCCATCGGAGATTCTTAGGTATGCGAAATATGGAGCGGTCGAGATCATCCTTCTCATTGGGTTGAGCTTGATGATGCCTTTTTCCCCAAGGAGTTCGGAGACCAGGAGATTCATCTTTGGGTAATCGCGGATCGGAACCCAAAGGTCGACTTCAGGAATGGCTTTCTTGAGTTCTTTGAGATTACGCTCGACGAAGCAGCCGGTGACGATGAGCTTGGCTTGTTTATGCGAGGCCATCTCAAGGATGGTGTCGATCGCCTCTTTTTTGGCCGGCTCAATGAAACCGCAGGTATTGACGATGATGACGTCCGCTTCTTCTGGTCTTGGGGTAATCTCAAAACGGTCCCCTGGGAAGGAGGCAAGCATCATCTCACTGTCCACTAGGTTCTTAGCGCAGCCTAGGGAGACCATTCCGATTTTCTTCTTCATGCTTATTTAAGAGCTTCTTTGAGGAAGGCGTCGTAGGCTTGCTGGCCTTTTTCGTCATCTTTGAAGACGGCGACGTTCCTTAAGATATTGCGGCAGACTTGGCCGATATAGGAACCGGCATCTAAAGATGGGTTCTCTTTCATGGCGTTGATCATATCCTCAAAGAGAGACATGTCTGGGTATTTCTTGAGGTATTCCTCTTTGCTCAAATTGACCGATTCCTCAACCTCTTTGATTTGTCTCTCCAAACGGGCTGGGAGGACGAATTCACCCGCGCATTCGATGAGGCCGATGCCCTCTTTCTTGATGGCGTGGTATTCGGGATGGGCGTGGAAAACGCCATCTGGGTATTTCTCGTTGGTGATGTTGCAACGTAAGACGATGATGAGCTGATATTCCTCGCCGTTTTTGATCGCGTAGGAAGTTACCGTGTTATGCCTATTGCCATCCGTCTCATGGAGGATGCCAAGCTCTTCGTTGTCATAGATTCTCCAGGCATTAAGGATCTTCTCACCGAGGTCCATAATCTCTTCTTTGTCTTTGCCAGAGATGCGGAGAGTGTTCGTGAAAGAGTCCACTTTTGCGACTTTCGTGCCGGATTTGCTGGTGAAAATGACTTCTTTGTCTTTGGAAGCGAATAGTGGAAGGACTGGCGAACCGCCTTGGAAATGCTCATGGTTGAGGATGGAGCCACCGACGATTGGGAGGTCGCTATTGCTGCCCATGAAGAAACTTGGGAATTGCTCGACGAAGGAAAGGAGTCTATCAAAAGTCTTCCTTTCGACCTTCATCGGGATGTGGTCTTCTTTGAAGCAGATGCAATGGTTACGGAAATAGCCGTATGGGGAATACTGGAGGTACCATCTCTCCCCTGCTAAATCGAGAGGGACGTATCTGATAGTCATTCTGGCGGCGTGCTTGTCATCGCCATAGAAGCCAATGTTCTCGACACAGAGGGCGCACTTTGGATAGTTGGTGGACGCCGTGGTCAAGAGTTTGGCGATGTCTTTGTTGTTCTTCTCTGGCTTAGAGAGGTTGATGGAAAGGGTGATGTTTGGGCCATCTTCAAAGGTCATGGTCCAGTCTTTGTTGCGCTCGACCTTGGTTTTCTGGAAGTAGTAATTGCTGGTTCCAAGAGACTTCAAGAACTGAAGGGCGGTCGCTGGATCGTTCTTTTTGAATTCTTCAAAAGCCCCATTAACAAGGCTTGGGAGAGGAGAGACGATGCCTAAAGCGAAATCGGCTTTTCTTTCCGCTTCTTTCTCATCGTCGCCACTAAGGAGGCAATGTTCAAAGATCTCGGAGACGATTTCGTCTGGGACTTCCATGCTCTCGATTCTGACTTTATCGATTTCTCCTTCGTAAGGCTCATTAGCCCCGAAGAAATGGAGAAGGATATTCGTGAAATAGATCTTGTCGCTATCTAAAAGATAGAGATGCTTTTCAGCATAGTAAATAAGCTCGGCGATTGTCTTGCTAATCATGATGGTGGCTCCTTTGAGAAAGCAGTTACTTTGTTTTGAAGACGTAAGTGATCATATTGACCTGGATTCTCCCCTTCTTTTGGAAGGCGCCAGGCTTCACAACGTCAAGATCATCGAAGCGGGGTTCTAAGGCTAAGCCTGAGTATTTCTCCTCTTCGTTCCCGTTGGTGAGCATTCCGCCCCCTGGGAAGTTATCAGCATAACATGTTATGGCCGGAAAAGTTGTAAAGATTTGCAAAGAGGCGACTGGACTCTCCAAAGTGAGGAGAGGTTTTTCCATAGGCGTTTTGTCTTTGCGATAGTCGACGCATCTGGCGTTTGTCCTAATGAAAACATGATCAAGGCCACCGGTAGGAAGTTTGGCTAAATCCTTGTTTGGGAGGGCTTCATCAAGAGATACACCTTTACGAAAATCGAGATTTGATGGGACTTTGACAAAGTCAGTCGCGATGCAGCCTTCGTCAAAAAGAGAAACCCTATCGGCATCGAGAGTGAACTTATGGTTCCTGATGTTTTTGTATCCGCCTAGGTTGAAATAAGCGTGATTCGTCAGTCTTGTGTAGGTGTCTTTGGTTGGTTTGCCGGCGGTGAATTTGATGTCGATGACGTTCTCTTTCTTATGGATGATGTATCTCACGTTGATCATCTGCTCACCTGGTAGGCCTTCTTCACCGTCTTGGAGCATGTAGAAGAAATCGACCACCGCGCCTACTCTCTTTTCACGGATGTCATAGATCCATGGCTTGTAGCATAGAGCGCCTTTGCCAGTATGAAGGGTGTTCTTCCCATCGTTTTGGTCGAGATGGTATTCGTTGCCGCTGATGGTGATCTTCGCGTCTTTGACTCTGCCAGCGATTCTGCCGACCGTCTTGCCGAAGTAAGAACGGGTGTACATCCACTTCTCGAAGTCTTTGCATGCGATGGTCATCGGCTTGTCATTGATTCTGATTTCATAAATGGAAGCGCCGAAATCGCAGAGGGTGACCTCCATTCCGGCGTCATTTCTAATGACGACCATGCGGCAACGGCTATTCAT
This sequence comes from Bacilli bacterium, assembly GCA_017540455.1. GTDB lineage: Bacteria > Bacillota_I > Bacilli_A > RFN20 > CAG-826 > UBA4951. The sequence continues at coordinate 36,215 of JAFYAZ010000034.1, forward strand.
CGTCTCGCCTATTTGCATGATGGGTCAGCCTCCATATAAATGGCTTTGAGCTCTTCTGCTCCGAGGATTTTCGGGACAGGATAGAGAGGGTTGGCTTCGTGGAGGGCAGCCTTCACAAGGTCATCGAGATCTTCCTTCTTGATGAGGTTATCGAAATGGGCTGGGATGCCAAGAGAGAACTTGAGCATCTTGATGTAATCGATGAAGGCTTGAGCGGCCTTATCAGTCTTCGATTCTGGATGGACGATTTCGATGAGTTTGGCCAAATCCGCAAGCTTTTTGTGGGCCTTTTTGCCATAAGCCTCAAGGACATATGGAAGAAGGACGGCATTAGCAAAGCCATGTGGGACGTTATATTTGCCACCGATCGCATGGGCCAAGGCGTGGACATATCCGACGTATGAGCGGGTGAAAGCGACGCCTGCTAAATATGAGCCAAAGATCATGTTCTTGCCTGCTGCGAGATTATGTGGGTCTTGGTACAGACCAAGAAGGTTGTGGTAAATGATGTTGACAGCGTAGAGAGCGCACTTCTTCGTTTTCCTGGTGAGGGCGTTTCCGATATAGGCCTCAACCGCATGCGTCAAAGCGTCCATGCCGGTCGCGGCAATCATCTTTGGAGGAAGGGTTTCTAGGAGGGTCTCGTCGAGAATCGCATAATCAGGGACGAGCTTAGGGTCGTTGATTGCGTATTTGCTCCTTGTGGCTGGGTCGATGATGACCGCGGCGACAGTTGCCTCGCTTCCCGTTCCGGCGGTCGTTGGGATGGCGATTAGGCAAGGGTATTTCTTCTTGACCTTGAAGAGGCCTTTGAGGGAAGAGATGTCTTTGGTGTCGTTAGAGATGCAAGCACCGATGATCTTGGCGACATCGATCGCTGAACCACCACCGAAAGCGATGATCGAATCGGTCCCGTTTTCTTTGACTGCGTCGATGGCAGGAAGCACGGAGTTAAAGGTTGGGTTAGGCTCAACTCCGTAGTAGATGGAATATTTAAGGCCTTTTTGCTCTAACTGATCGGTCAAAGGGCCCATCTTTCCGATTTGCTCTAAGATTGGGTCGGCGACGATGAGAGGCTTCTTATATCCGTTCTCAGCGAGAATCTCCGCTGCCCTGACATAAAAAGCAGGTCCTTTGAGGGTTTTTGGTTCCGGGAACTTGATGAAAGGCATCCCGATTTTGTTCATGACGAACTGAGTGGTGCGATACCAGGCTACTTTGAAAATATTCATATCTTTGAGCATATTGTAAACCTTTAAAGGGTTTAATGCATTCTCAAAGCACTACGCGTTTCTTAAAGCAAGTTTGTTATCGATCTCGGCAAAAGCCTTTTTGTTGTAGATAGGAAGGATTGGGACGTAGGCAAGGATGGAAAGAATCCAGCTGACAGGCCAGCAACCCCAAAGGAAGATAAGACTATGGATTTCAGGGATATTTCTCCAGAAGAAGGTGATGAAGACGATTCTGAAGAGGGTGATGAAAAGGACGCTGTTGATGGTTGGGGTCTTTGAGTGACCTAAGCCCCTAAGGTAATAGGAACAGACATCCATGTAACCATCAAGGACGTAGGTAAGGCCAACGAGGGTGATGCGCATAGTGCCGACTTCAAGGGCTTTTTCAAAGGAATTCGCTAGGAATACTCCCGATTCATCGGTGAAAGCCTCAGGAGAGATAAATAAGCCAATGAGCTGATAACGGAGCAAATATGAGATAAGGCCTAAGGAAAGACCGACGATCGTCTCATACATAATCGAAATCCAGAAGACCTTCTTGAGGTTCTCTTTCTTAAGAGCCCCATAGTTCTGCGAGATGATTGAGGATACGGCGACCGCAAAGCTATTCATAGCAATCCAGATATAGTGCTCAATCTGAATTGAGGCAGTGTTCCCTGCCACCGCAACATCGCTTGGCATGTCAGCGGTCGAGAAACCATTAACACCAGCTTGGATGAAGATGTTTGAGAAAGAGAAAACGAATGACTGGATGCCGGCAGGGATACCGTTTTTGAGGATTTCCTTGGTCTCTTTCTTGTAGATGGTCCAATCCTTCCAGGAGAAGACCGCGAATGATTCTTTGTTATGCGAGAGGAAGAAAAGGATGAGAAGGGCTTCTAAGAACTCAGCGATGACGGTTGTGATGGCAACACCTACGACATCGAGGTTAAAGACCATGACGAAGAGGAAGTTAAGGCCGATATTGACGATGCCACAGATAAGCAAAACATAGAGAGGGCGCTTGGAATCGCCCATGCCCCTAAGGAGAGCGGAGCCGAAATTGAAGACCATCAAGAATGGCATGCCGAGGAAGTAAATGCGAAGATAGGCGATGGCTTTGTCGATATAGAGGTCCGGCGTCTGCATTAACTCCAAAAGAGCCGGGGCGACAAACCAGGCTGCAATAGCGAGGAAGACACCCGAGAACAAAGAAATGATGACGGAACTTTGAACGGTTCTCCGAGCGGTCTCTTTGTCATTCATTCCCCTGGCTTTGGCGATGACGACGTTGGCACCTACTGATATGCCGACGAAGAGACCGATGATGAGGTTGATGAGAGCGCTGTTGCTCCCAACCGCGTTCATCGAGGTATATCCACCGCCGAAATTGGAGACAACCAATTGGTCGACGGAGCTATAGAACATCTGGAGGAAGGAAAGAAGAACCATCGGGATGGCATATAAAGGAATGGTCACGAAAAAATTGCCTTCCGTGAGGTTAAACTGACCGCTGAAGATGCGGTGAAGTTTTTGGCTAAAGGACTCTTTTTTCTCCACGAGGACATATTCTAGTTATTTCTAGGATAAATTCCTAGAAGAATGCGTTTCCTCTATTCCGATGAGCGATTGCCAAAAACAAAAAATCCCCCGCGTTTTGCAAGGGATTTTTTAATTTTATGCAGGTTTTGCGGGGGTTATTGGCCGTAGGTGTCAAGATCTCTGATAATCATCATGACGCCGGCGACCGGAATGCCCATGAAGATAATTGAGCAAACGGAGAGGACGAGGCCATAAGGCTCTTTGCTGTCGGCTCTCTTATAGGCCGCCATGGTCATTGGGACCATCCAGATGAGAGGGATGATGGCAAAGCCAAAGAGGATGGTTGGGATGAGCATGAAAATCTTGATGAGGGTGTCGAGCTCTCTCTTGGTCGATTCGTTGATTATCTTCTTTTTGCCTTCTGGTTTTGGTTCATCGACGACATCATCATATTCGCCTGGTCTCTCGCCGTATTCGTCTTCTTGGAGAAGGACTCCGCAGTGTGGGCAGAACTTATTTCCTCTGCCAACTTCTTTACCGCAATGGTGGCAATAGTAGCTCATTTGTTTACCTCTTTTTTGTTTTCGTATGGGGCAGTCCAATCGATGCCCTCCTTAAGGAGAAGCTGACGTTTCTTGATGTTGTAATTCTCAAGAGTGAACTCATTCATGTGAGCGTCAAAATACCCCTTCAGCGCTATATTAACCCTATCGATTATTTTTGGGAAGAGAGGGTTGCTCTCTATTGGGTCATGGACCATCTCCGGTTCTTTTTTCTCAAGATCGAAGAGCTTCTTGCCGGTCTCTAAACCGAACATCATGATGAGAGATTCATAGGTTGGGAAGAGGTCTTTCCTTTGCTCTTCTGGATACCTCCAAATTAGGCGTATTTCCTTTTCTTTGGCGGATAAGGCATCCTCTTTGGCCATGGTTTGGAAAGCGTAATAAGAGGCTTCGTCATAGCACTGCCTCTCCTTTTCGATATCCTCAAGATAGTCAAAGGCTTCCGCGACTTTGAGATAAGAGATGCGAAGCTCTTCTTTGGTGAAAGTGTCTTTTCTTGTCTCAAGGAGCTTAAAGGCTTCGTTGACGGCGTCTCTCCCCTTCCATGGCTCTAAAGCATTATTGACTGAATGGAAATAAAGAAGATCGAGAGCAATAAGCTCACCGAATGATTCGACTTTGTTTTCTTTTAGAAGCTGTTCCCTGAAAGAAAGGACGAACTGAGAAAGGTCTGCTCTCTTGTCCTTCATGATTTTCTCAAAGAGATATAAGTATGAGGATTTGATTTCCTCTTCATTATTCGTATCGATCTTTTTCTTCATAACTAAACCCTAGATAGTATCGGTTTCCGATTCTTTATTTGCAAGTCATCATGAAAACTGGCTCGGTTTTTTATATATCATTTGATATATTTCCCAAAAATCCTCACAATTTAGATATGAATAAGATTAAACGCAACATACTATTGATCGGCCTTGTGTCATCATTCTCTCTTCTTGGGGCGGCTTCTTTGCCTATTTCTAGCTCTGAAACCCCTTCAGGACCAAGATATGAGACCAAGCTTCCGACCACGATTGATCTAAACGACTCCACCGAAGCGGAGATCAGGGACTACTACTCAAGCCTCAATCCATTAGAGGCTTCCGAAAGAAACGGAAACAACCTCCTTAAGAACCTCAAGCCAATCCTTCAGGATTTCGACTACTATACCTACGACAACGTCTGGAAGATCTACGAGATCACCGACAGAGACTGGAACCTTTCCCCTGCCGCCTCGGATAACGCCAACGGAATCACTTACGATTCCTCAACGAACACATATACAAAGTATTCCTACCTCTCTAACGCCAAATCGGACGCCGCATCAAACCCTTACGTCCATACCCTCTACAGGAACGTGGATGAGAATGGCTCAATCGTTGAGGCAGGCCGCATCAAAGAATGGGGCGACCATAATGCGAGCGGCACGAACAGAGAGCACGTCTGGTGCCAGTCAAGAGGCTTCAAGGCCCCGTCGGGTGCTGAAGGCCCAGCCGGAACCGACGTCCACCACCTCATCTCAGGCGATGGCTTGGTCAACCAGTCCTACCACAACAACAACCCATACGGTTTCGTCAAGAAAGACGACGCCTCAACAAAAAACGCCGGAGACCAGAAAGCCTGGTTAAATGGCAATTACCTTGGACCTCAGCTCCATACGCATAGCGAAGACCAGGCTAACGTGGTCTTTGAGCCACAGGACAGCGACAAAGGCGATATCGCCCGCGCTCTCTTCTACATGGCTGCCTGCTATAACAACTTCTCAGGCACCGACATCATCACCGACTACAACCCTAACCTCCTTCTCGTCGATTACGCGACCGACAATGGAGCGGCTGAATCATCTAGCGCCACCCACCCTGTCTGCATGGGAATCCTTAGCGATCTCCTTGAGTGGCACAAGATGGATCCGGTTGATGAATATGAGATCCATAGAAACAACCTAATTTACAAAAACTTCCAGCATAACCGCAATCCTTTCATCGATTTCCCTGAATGGGTCGATGTGGTTTGGGGCAACAAAGCCAATCTATCCGCTAACCCTGCTACCGATAAAATCTCTTCAGGACAAAAAGGTCCTATCACCGTTACCCCTTCCACGCTTGAATTCAATCTTGATGAAGCCGACACCAGAAAAGAGGGAATCATCAAAGTCAAAGCCGACATCGATGATGAACTCGTTTGCGAAGTCAAAGACGAAACCCTAATCGAAGTCTTAAGAACCGGAACCTATACAACCGACGGCATCAACGAAACCCACTATAACGTCATAGCCAAAGGTAAGACAGGTTCGACAACCATCACCTTCAAAGGTCACAAAGACGGACAAGAAGTCAGCGCGACCTGCACAGTGACAATTCACGAAACCGAAAAGACGCCTGAGCCTGAAGAACCGAAAAACCCATTCATTGAAGCGCTTAGAGGCGTCTTCGGCGATGCGGCAGAGACCGTCTTTGCCATCATCATCGTCGTCATTGTGGTCATCGTTCTTGCAATTCTCATCCTCGCCCTTTTGATGATGAGCAAAAAGAACAGGAAAAAAGTCATCAAGAAAGCAACCAAAGCCGTTAAGAAAAGCTACAAAAGGAGGAAGTAGAAATGGCCATTGAAGTCACCCCTTATATCCCAAACGAAGATTACGACAACCCAGCGATGGTCGTCGATTTCTATGAGTTCGCGATGGCGAATTCCCTTTTCCTTCACGGATACAAAGACTCCGTGATGGTCTTCGACATGTTCTTCCGCGAGAACCCAGATAACCTTGGTTATGCGATCTCTTGCGGACAGGCCAAGCTCACCAAATTCCTTCTCAACTACCACTTCAACGAAGAAGACCTTATCTATCTCCGTGGCAAAGGAATGTCAGAGGAATTCCTTGAGTGCCTTCGCACCTACAGATGGAAAGGCGATATGTATGCGCTCAAAGAAGGATGCGTCGCCTATCCTCAGGTCCCAATGGTCAGGATCGAATGCGACATGATCGGCGCGATCCTTATCGAGACCTATCTCCTTCAAACCATGAACTTCCACTCTCTTATCGCCACCAAAGCGACGAGAATCTCCGGTCTTTCCTCTGGAAAAGAGAGGTCGGTCATGGAATTCGGCACCAGACGCGCCCAAGGCGAAAGCGCAGGAAACGATGGCGCATACGCCGCGGTTCTTGGCGGCTGCATCGGCACCGCTAACTGCTTGGCCGAAATGAAATACGGACCAGAGGTCAAGGCCGTCGGAACGATCGCCCACTCCTTCATCGAATTTTTCCCGGATGAGCTTAGCGCCTTCCGTGCCTATGCTGAGACCTATCCAAATAACGTCTCCTTGCTCCTTGATACCTATAGCGTCTTCGATTCTGGCCTTCCAAACCTCATCAAACTCGACGACGAACTCATCAAGAAGTATCCAAACGACCCAAATAAGAGGGTCAAATCCGCCCGTGTCGATTCTGGCGACCTCGCTAGAAGCTACAAGAGGCTCAGAAAAGCCCTCGATGCCGCTGGAAAGAGCTATGTTAAGCTCATCGCCTCCAATTCTCTCGATGAGAGAAAGATCATGAACATGGAGGTTTATGAAGAGGCCAAGTTCGACGCCTATGGCGTTGGCGAGAACCTCATCACCTCCGCTACAGACCCTGTCCTTGGTGGTGTTTATAAGCTTGTCGCAGTCAAGAATGCCGATGGCTCATACACTCCGAAGATGAAATGCTCTGACTCCTCGGTCAAAGCCATCATCCCTGGAAAACTCATGGCCTACCGCATCTTTGATGAGAACGGCCAAGGCCAATGCGACCTCATCACCTTCGACGATGAAATCGTTGAAGAAGGCAAACCTGTCACCGTTTACGATTTCGACCCAACCTCCTTCAAGAGACAGAGGGTCATCACCCCTCTTAAAGTCGAGAAGCTTCTTGTCCCATTCATCATTGGTGGCAAGTTAGCAGGCCCTCTCCCATCGATCAGCGAGAAGAAGGCTTACATCAAAGACCAGCTTGAGAATAAGGTCTGGAAATCGGAGCTTAGGCCTGAATTGCCTCATGTCCACTATGTGGATCTTAGCGAAAGGGTCTATAAAGTCCGTACCGAGCTATACGAAAAACTCCACGGCGGAAAGATCTAAATCATTATGAAAAAGGCCTGCATCTGCAGGTCTTTTTTTATTCAACACTCTTGAGGGATTCAACCATCTTCACGCTCTCACTTTGGAAGGCATAGAAGCCATTGACAAGAAGAGCGACGACGAACGTGAGAACGAAGGAAAGGATGAACGAGAGAGGGTTGATATGGAAGATATAATTGACGAGTTCGACTTTGTTGAGGGTCATGACGCCCATATGGAAAGGAATGCCGGCGAAGAGCCCTACTCCCACGCCAATAGCAACTAAGGCCATCATCTCAAAGATGAGAGGGTTGGCAATCTCAACGCGAGAGAAGCCTAAGACCTTAAGCGTAGCGATATCCCTCGTCCTGTCTTTGAAGTTCATGAGGGCGAGGTTATAAAGAACGGTAATGGCAAGGAGGATGGCGAAGACTTTGACGGCGTTCGTCATAATGAGGATGCCGCCCATGACGTCATTGATCGATTTTGTCCAGTCGCTTTGGGTTTGGGCTTGCATGACATATGGCAAAGAAAGAAGTTTTTCTTTGACCTCATCAGGGCTATAGCCATCAAGGACATCAAGGCTCGCTCCCGAATAGGAATCTCCCCAATCGCCAAGGATTGGAGAATCGCCATAGACAATGACGCCGTTATACACGAAAGCGTCATACACATCATAAACGGTTGCCGAATAAGTGACGTTCGAATAGGTGAAAGTGACTGTGTCCCCTGCTTTCGCTCCTGTCGCGTCAGAGATTTTTCCTGATATCGCAACCTGGTCAAGAGGCATATCAGGAACGTATTTCATGTGGGTTTTGCTGCCGTTTTCGCCCAAAACATAGATGAAAGAGTCAGCAGAATGGCCTTCTTCGTAACCGATTGTCGAGGTCGCTCTTGTATACATTTCAAAGGATTTGACACCTTCGATGGCGAGAAGATCGCTTTCGACATCCTCTTTCGTTTTTATTGAGGAGAAGGTCAGAGATATATCTTGGCTATTGCCCATTTTCATATCGTGATCAAGGCCATAGTTAATCGTGTCTTCGATGCCAAAGCCACAGACAAGAAGGGCCGTGCATCCGACGATGCCGACGATGACCATGATGGACTTGACGACGTCGCTAAACATGTTTCTCAAAGCCATTTTGAGAGATAAGAAAGCGATGCCATGCTTAGGTTCGTTCTTAAGCGAATAAGATTTCATAACCCTTGGACGAGGCCTCATCGATTCGCAAGGCTTAAGGGAGATTTCTCTTCTGGCGATGAAATAAGTGACGCCTCCTGCGATAAGAAGGAAAGACACCGCGGTCAAGATGCCCGTTAACCAAGGGAAAACATAGCTAAGCTTAGGAAGGGTGTAGATAATCGCGTATTTCTTGTCCATGATCCATGGGATGAGGATAGGACCGACGATCTCTCCAATAAGGGTTCCTGCCCCCACCAAAGCGAGGGTAATCGAGACATACAAAGACATGACCTCGCTGTTTTTGAGGCCTAAGGCTTTCATCGTGCCAATCTGCATCCTTTCCTTGAGGATGATTTGCGAGGTGGTCGTTAAGATGACAAGAACGGCAACAAGGAAGAAGACGAACGGGAAAAGGAAGGTGAAATTACGGGCTTGCTCAACGTCATTATGGACGGTGATGACGAAAGGCATATCGCTTCTATCGTTAGCGGACAGAAGGTTATTCGCCGTCTTCGATTTGAAATAGTCGGTGATGGAGGTTTTGATGGAAGAAGAATCCTCCCCTCCATTCAGTTTGATGAGGTATTGGTTTGGGCAAAGGAGTCGACCACCATAATCCACCGTGCCGTCTCCATTGAAGAAAGAGGCTTCGGTAAGGATCTCATGGAGAACGTTCATCTCCTCGATCTTGTCTTCTTCTGAGATGTCGCTTCTCATGTTGTCATGAAGCATCGCGTCAAAGGCTTTGTGGAAAGCTTTGTCACTGATGAGGACGGTTGAGTTGTTATATGAGGATTTAGCGATGTTCTCTGGGAATTTCATAAGTCCTGTGACTTTGAAATCGAGAATCAATGTCTTGGCTTTGAGAGGGTTCTTATCTTCTTCGTAATAGCGTTCTAGCTTAAGCAAATCGGAAAGCCAGGAAGACCTTGAGGTGAAGGCGCTCATATCGATGGTGATATCGAAATCGCCACCCAAAACGTATGAGCCTAAAGCGGCTTTGCTAGGATCGGCCGAGCCAAGGGTTTCATCGATCCTCACGAAATAATCAGAAGTGTCTTGTTCGCTTTTCTGAAGATCATATGGATGAGAGATGGTAGGCTCACCATCGGTAACTCCGACATAGACGGAATGATGTCCCGCTTGGCCCATGGCCTCGAAACGGGATTCAACTGCGCCTTTATCTCCGACGATTTCTTTGATATTAGCCTCATCACGGCTGTCATAGCTTCTCGTCGTGACCCAGAGATCGGCCATGTTGCCGTTATCGAATGTTCGATTGACGCGGCTCTCGAAATTGTCGGCATTGGCCATAAGGCCAACGAAAAGAGTCACCGCGATCGTTCCGATGGCGATGATGGCGAGGAATTGTTTCCAGTTGTTCTTTATTTCCCTTAAGCCGAGTTTGGCGAGGATTCTTTTGACGCTCACCACTTGACCTCCGAAGGCTTAAGAGGATTTTCGACTATTCTATTCTCTTCGATCTTGCCGTCTCTTATGCGGATAAGGCGCTGAGCGCATTCGCTGATCTTGCTGTTATGGGTAACAAGGATGACGGTTTTCTTATATTCGACCGCAACTTCGTTAAGGAGTTCGATGATGGAGGCGCCGGTTTTGCTATCCAAAGCGCCGGTAGGCTCATCACAAAGGAGGAGCTTAGGGTTCTTGACGATGGCGCGGGCGATCGCGACTCTTTGCTGCTCGCCGCCAGAAAGCTGGGATGGGAAATTGTTGGCCCTTTTCTCTAAGCCAACCCTTTTAAGGATGTCTCTCGCGTCGAATGGGTCTTTGGCCACCGAAGCAGCAAGTTCGATGTTCTCAAGTGCCGTAAGGTTTGGCATCAGGTTATAGAACTGAAAAACGAATCCGATGTCGTTCCTTCTAAAGAGGGCGAGTTTACTGGATTTGTATTTGGCAATGTCTTCTCCTGCGACGAGATATTCGCCTGAAGTAGCGTTATCCATTCCCCCTAAAAGATTGAGGAGGGTGCTTTTGCCAGCGCCTGAAGCACCGAGGATAACGACGAATTCACCCTCAATGAGGGTGAAAGAGACATCATCCAAAGCTTTGACCTCGTTGTCTTGGCCTTGGTTGTATATCTTCGAAAGATGAGAGACCTTGATTTGTTCCATGCTCTTGTTTTACCCCAAAACATTGGGGTTAACAAGAATTATGAACTTTGTACATTAGATACAAAAAGCGCCGTAACCCCATCCATAGAGGTTATTCCACATGTTCTGCATGTGTTCAGGATGCTGATTATTCTTGCCATGGAAAACCCCATTGGAGATGACTGACTGATAGCGGAACCAACTGATTTTATAGAAGCCGGCATTGTCCCAAATGGTGTTTTCGATAGTGATCCTGTTCGCGGTCATAATCGCGTACTCATTGTTGCTGTATTCGCCAAAAGAAGCGCAAATTGCAGAGGATTCTTTGGAAATCTTGAGGGCGTAGTAGCTATTACCCGCTCGGAGAATGTAGTAGTCATTGGCATGTGCTTTGGCGTGGTTTTTGACGACGACGGTGTTCTGGATTCCGCTTAAGGATTGGACTTGGCCCGCTCCACCATAAGCGACGAGGGTTCCGCCACTGATCTCAAGCGGCAAACCTGCGCCCGCTTCAAGAGGCGAGTGCGAGCTATTGGAGGCATAAGCGATTATGAGGAGGCCTCCCCTCATTTCGAAACGGCCATCGCTATCGACGCCATCGCCTTCGGAATCGATGTAATGGTTGCCGCCTCTCACATCGACGAGGGTGTCGTTTCTGCTCGTGTTGATGTTGGTCGCTTTCCAACCATCATCAATGGAATTGACTAAAGTGATGCCGCCGCTTGCGGAGATCTTCTGAGCGGTGAAACCTCTATAAGAGGTTGAGACGATGATTTGGCCGCCTCTAATATCGATAAGGATCTCAGCTCTGATACCTTGGAACTGGCTCTTGATTCCGGCATCGATTGTGTAAGTGCCGTCGTTAATCAAGACCGACGACGTCTCTGAACGAACGCCATCGCCATTATTGGCTTTGAGGTAGAAAGAACCGCCATCGATGAATAAATCTTTCGCGGCAAAAAGGGCATGGGATTCGGTGGATTCGATCATGCCGTTTCCGCCTTCCATGTAGAGGTATCCCGCACTGCTAAGCGCAGCGCCAGGGGCATTCATGAAATACTGGGCGTCCTTAAGCTCGATGCCAGCGATATCGTCATTTTCTTCGGTGTTCCCGAATACTGGGATTTTGACATTCGTGTCAAGGTCTGTGACTTCAACGCCATGGCCTTTTTCGACGGTTGAGATGAAGGCGAAAGAACCGCCTTCCTCAGCTCCGCCTAAAACGATGGAGTTCTTGGCTTTGAGACAGCTTCCCGGGGAAAGGATGGCCAAGGTGACGCCATAGGCATCGATTCCCTTTCTCGACTCAATGCCGTTATTGCAGAAAGCGTTGACCCTTAAGGAACCTTCGCCACGGATTTTGATTTTCGAATAAGCGTATATAGAGGCATCGTTTTGCTCATCGACAATATGGCCGTCGCGGTTATCGACGACGATGGAGGCGGTATCAGCAGGGAGGCTCAAAAGGAGATTCGAGCTTCCGCTTGAATAGATTGGGCCAGGGACGATTGTCTCTTCATCTAAGCTGAAAGAGTAAGCCCCACTGCATCCGATATAGACGCCATTCATGAAGATCCTGACGGTGTCGTTATTCTCAAGAGCGTCGGCTTTGTTGAGGATGACGCCACCGGAAAGGTTGCCGCTCATGACGAAGTCACCAACGGAATTGATGGTGATGACGTCATTGACGTTGTCGATTTCGACTCTTGATGGGTCGGTCGTTGTTGAGGCGCCGTCTTTGAGGTCGATGCGGACCGTGCTAGAGGATAGGTTTTGTTGGCCGACTATTACGCTATTGGCCGCGGAGTCGATGTTGAAGTCGCTTTCGTTGATCGACATTGCGCTATCTTCGACGGTTGGAATCGATGGCGAGGCTTCTACGCTTGAGGTCGGCTCGAATTGGCACGAAGGCAAAAGGAAAAGCGAGAGCGCAAGCGGAAGAATGAATGAACGTTTCTTCATCTGAGGCTCTCCTTTCTCCTAGTAGGCGATTGACCCTTTCGTGATGGTGTTTCCACCAAAGGAAAGAACGAGGCTTCCTGGAGTCTCTGAATTATCGGTAATAAACAAGGCGCTTGGAATCGTTGTAACGAGTGGTGTTCTTTTCATGTTTTACCTGCCCTACAACTAATTAACGCACCAAGGACCAATATTTATTGGTTTTAGTCAGCGAGGGTTCCCATTGGGTCCCATGGGTGGAGTTTGGTTGGGGCGTGTTTGGTGGCCTCGAGCTCCTCTTTGGTGAGGTATTTCTTCATGATGACGGCCTGATAGACGAATTTGTCGAACCAGGATTCGCTCATGACGTAGTAGCCACTAAGGGCGTGCTCATTGCCCCAACTGTTCTCGATTTTCCATCTGTTGGCTTTGCCATCTTTGATGTTGACGCCGGTGATGACCATGGCGTGGTTCATGGCGCTATGCCAGTAATCGAGCATCTTCTCTTTTTCGAATTCGACGCTTAAGCCGAATGGGGACTCATAGTCGAAGGAATTGTCATCCCAGGCGAAGAGCTTTGGATCGCGGTAGAAAGAGACGTCGCTGCCAAACCAGACTGGCTCGCCATCGGAGAGCTGCTTGATGATGAGCTCTTTGATGCGCTCCATTGGGAGGTTGAGGTGATTGATCGGTTTGCCTTCTTTGACGTTGCCAAGATACTCGATGGTGAAGTTCTTCATGTATGGCTTGTCGCTGGTTGGCGAGTTGATGAGGGACTGATATTCGTCGATTCTCTCACCGATGTACTTCTCGAAGAATGATTTTGGGGTGAGGTCTTTGTCGATGTGGTAGCCCTTCTCGTTCTCATATTCGAAGTCGAATGATTTTGGAGGGACGCCGAAGCAGTTAAGGAAGAGATGGTAGATCTTTTCCATGACCTCATCCTTCATCTTTCTAGCGGTCACGATATCGCCTTTTTTGAGGAAAGAGGCGGAATCTGCAGCGAATTTTCTGATTGCGGCGTTAACAAGGAAGTCGCTTTCCTGGGTGTTTTCGCTCTGGAAAGTCTCTGGGAATTTGTTCTGTGGGACTAAGCCATATTTCTTGACGAGGTTGACGAACATATCCCACTGGCCACCGTCGGAGACAGGCATGGCGAGGATGAAATGAAGCTCTCTGTCGTCATGGTCGCGGCCACCGAGCTCGAGGATGGTCTCGAGGGCGAAGTTGGCTTTCTCGATCTTGTCATAGAGGGAGATATAGTTCTGGGAGAGCTCAAAGCTCTTGAGTTCGCATTTCTTGGCGATGATTTCACGGAGGACGTTAAGACCGGCGAAGATCCAGCAGCGGCCACTTCTTCTTTGGTTGGCGACTGGGAGGGTCTTAAGGTCGATTGAGAAAGCTGGGGCGACATCGCCAAGGGCGCCAGGTTCATAGATGGCGGCGGAGATGTTGCCTTTGCTGAGGGCGTGCCTCACGATAGTGTTCTTTTTGTCTTCTGAATAGTCTTTGACGATTTTGGCGGTGACTTCTTCGTTAAGTGCGCCGATAAGTTTTTCTTTTGACATTTTTCTGATTCCTTTCTTTGAAAGACGTTCCCATTTTAGCGAATTCGCACTACATGTGGTAGCGTATTGACCTTTAAAAAGGTCTTTCCTTAGTGTTTTCCTTCTTTTTGCGTTACAATAACCGAGTTATAAGAGGCTAACACCATGAACGAAAATTTAGAAAGATTCCTTAGATACATCAAAATCGATACCCAGTCGGATGATAATTCCACCTCTACTCCAAGCGCCAAAAAAGAGTACGACCTTCTTAACCTCTTAAGAAAGGAACTCCTTGAGCTTGGCATCGAAGGCGAGATCACCAAAGAGGGAAGGTTATACGCTTTCCTCGACGGCGAAAAAGGATTGGACGTTATTGGTTTAAACTCCCATGTTGACACCGCTCTAGAGATGCCTGGCAAAAACGTCAAAGCTCAGATCATCGAGAACTATGACGGCGGTTATATCAAACTCAACGACGAATACCAGATGAGCCCAAAAGAGTTCTCTTCCCTTAAGGGACACGAGGGAGACACCCTTGTCGTCACGAGCGGAGACACCCTTTTAGGCGGAGATGACAAAGCCGGCGTCGCCGTCATCATGTCGGTCCTTGCCTACTTGGTCAAAAATAAAGAAGTCAAACACCATCCAATCGCCATCCTCTTCACCCCTGACGAAGAGATTGGAAGAGGCCCAGAGCACTTCGATGCGAAGAAATTCGGTGCCGATTACGCTTACACGATCGATGGCGATTACCCAGACCATATCGATATCGAGAACTTCAACGCCGCGCACGCCGATGTCACCATCCATGGCGTAGGCATCCACCCAGGCGAAGCCAAAGGCAGAATGGTGAACGCCATCAGCTTAGGCGTCCTCTTCGATTCCATGCTTGGACAAGAAGCCCGTCCAGAGAATACCGATGGACATAACGGCTTCAACCACTGCGGTTCCTTCAGCGGAGACGTTTCCAAAGCCGAGCTCCACTACATCATCAGAAACCACGACAAAGCCAAATTCGAAGCTCAGAAGAAGAAGTTCTTGGAGATCAAGGAATTCATTGAGAATAAATACCCAACTGCCAAAATCGACCTTGAGATGGGTGACGATTACAGAAACATGAAGGAAATCATCGATGAGGATCCACGTGCTCTCAACCATGCCGTTGAGGTCTTCAAGAAGATGGGAATCAAGCCTGTCCATGCCCCAGTCAGAGGCGGAACCGATGGAGCGACCTTCTCATTCCATGGCTGCCCAACCCCAAACCTTGGCACTGGCTCATATAACCACCACAGCCGCTACGAATTCCTCTCAGTCAGAGACTTTAATCAGATGATTGAGATCGTCAAAGAACTCGTCAAAGCCTAACAAAAAAAGAAAACGGGGAATGTCCCCGTTTTTTGTTGGTTTGTTTTTAGAAGAAGAACAAGTCTTCAAATTTCTTATCAAGAGCGACGCAAAGGAGCAAGGCTAATTTGGCGGTTGGCTGGTATTGGCCGGTTTCAATTGAACTGATTGTGTTTCTTGAAACGCCTACGAGTTCAGCGAGTTCGGATTGAGACATTCTTTTCTCCTTCCTAACCGCTGCCACGTTGTTATGTAAAGTTAACGACTGATCCATAACTAAAATGGGTGAACGAGTCTAACGATCCACGAGGCTATCGCTGCTGCAGCGCATAACGTGTAAAGGATGCCAATGATGATTTCATGACGCTTCTTGCTGTAATACGATTTGACGAAGAAGGCCACCGCCAACATGACGAAGAGTCCACCGAGAATCTCGAAATGGGCCACCTTGGTAACAATCAAATCAACGATGATGATTGCTATGAAAGTGAGTCCACCGACCGTATAGGCGATGTTCGTTCCTTTTCTTTGTGCTTCAAGATCGGCGATATCCGCTCCTTTGTTTTCTTTTTGAGCCTTAGCCAAGATTTCTTCTTTTTCCATTTTGTTCCTCCTCTTTGCCAAGCGAACTTGTCACGAACATAATAAGGAATGCCAAGCGAACTTGTCAACAACAAAATGGTGAATTTCCCTTAGAAAAGAAAAAGAACCAATTTAATGGTTCTGTCTCTTCAAATGGCTGGGGTGACTGGGTTCGAACCAGTGCATCTCGGATTCAGAGTCCGATGCCTTACCGCTTGGCTACACCCCAATGCGCAACGATAATTTTACTCAAAGACAGCCTCTTGGCAAGTTATTTCTTTACCTCGATTTCCTTCACTTCCGCATCAACTGCCGGAATAGCCTTAGGGGTCTCTTCTATTTTGGCTGGCTCAGAGTATTTTGAGTGGGTTTTGCCAGGGTTTTTTACTGGTGCCCTGCTGTTATTGACTTCTTTGATGGCGAATTTGCCATATATTCTCTCAGGGTTTTCTTTGATCCAGGCCATTTTCCATAAGCCATAGACAAAGAGGATGAGTTCGATGACTGCAATGAATATCGAGTAGACTCTAACTGCTAGATCCATGCCACTGCTATTTGTTCCAACGCCGATAGCAAGGAAGGCGTGGGCGGCCAAGACGGCGCCTCTAATAATCTGCTTCACCACATCTATCGCTTTGAAACGGGCGATGGTGAATCCATCTTTTCGTCCAACGAACATTAAGCCGATTCTGACAGCGGTCATGACCAAGGCAAGTACGCAAAGGCCAAAGAAGATGAAACCGACGACCTGGTTTGTATTTGCGACAAGCAAGAAAGCAGATAAAAGAGTCGAAGAATAAACGACTACGCAAGAGGCGATGAAAGTCGCGAGGTTGATGTTCTTCGTGATCTTGTTTTTATAGACAAGGCGCGCTTCTCTTTCGTTCATAGTGACATTCTACACTAAGCAGCGTCTTCGTGGTCCTTGTATTTTTCGCTTCCGGCTTTTGAAGAATCCCCATCAAGCTCTTTTTCGTTAAGCATATCAAGGTCTTCTCCGGTGTATTTCTTTTTGATGTATTTGCGGTAAAGCGCTTCAGTTTTCTTGTCTCTCATACATTAACCCACATGAAAGCGTAACCCATTATGAGGCCAAAGGCGATAAGCAAGCCTTCGATGACGAAAGCCGACTTGATGGTTTTCTTTTGTTTGAATAGATATAACGGGCCAAGGCCAGCGTTGACGGCAAGGCCAGCAAGGAGGGCGCCGAAAGGAAGGGTGCCGCTCACATAAAGCTCGGCAAGAAGGACGCTGGACGCGCAGTTTGGAATAAGTCCGATGAGGACGGCAAATAATGGTGAGAACCAATAGGAAGAAGTGAGGAAAGCCTGAAGATCGGTCACGGATTCAAGCCATCCGAAGAAGGTTCCGAAAAGAAGGGAAATCACAAAGGCATAGGCGAAGATCTTAAGCGAATGGAGAAGAGGGTGGACGAGATGTTCGTGAAGAGGGCTCTCTTTGCCTCCGTCTTCGACTTCGTGGCCACAGCATCCATGGTGGATGTCATGGTTGCCTTCGCAGTGTTCAAGGTGCTCATCAACGACGTGTTCCTTCTTTCTCCAGATGAAGTCGACCATGTATCCGAAGAAAGCGCCAAAGACGATCTTTAGGCCAATTAGGGCGAACGCCATCGGCCATTTCCCCTCGAAGTTTCCAAACATGACAGGAAGAGCCTCGTCGGAACAAGCGATGAAGATGGCAACAAGCGTGCCTAAAGTGATGTGGTCCTTTGTGTATAAATCACCGGCAACGACGGAGATGCCACACTGCGGAACCACGCCAACCAAAGAGCCAAATAGAGGCGCTTGCTTCTTCTTCCTCTCTAAAAGAGAGGCGATTTTGCCTTCGAAGAAGGAAAGGATGAAATAAATGGCGAAAGCAAAAGCCAAGACCTTGAGGGAGTCGAGGAGGCTATCTAACGCTATGTCGCCAAAAGTTTCTAAATCCATATCGCATAGTATAGTCACTTTCACCGCTTAGTGGAACTAAGATGATTCGGTGTTTATAATACCGAGGTGAGGTAAGACCCATGACAGAAGACGAGAACAAGTACAACCCCTTCGCCCGTGCGGCGGAGAAAAACGGCATCAAGCAATATAAGCCACACCCATTAAGCAAAATCAAAAAGACCATCGCCGTCATCTCCGGCAAAGGAGGCGTTGGCAAATCGATGGTCACTTCCCTCCTTGCCGTTCAGCTTATGAAACAAGGACTCAAAGTCGGCATCTTAGATGCTGACGTGACCGGACCATCGATCGCTAAGACATTTGGCAAAGACGATTACCGTCCAATGGGCGATGACAATGGCATCTTCCCAGCCAAAACCGACAAAGGACTTCTCCTTATCGGAGCGAACAACCTTCTCGACGATCCAAGCACCCCTGTCATCTGGAGAGGATCGCTCATCTCCAACTTGGTTACTTCCTTATATTCCCAAGTCATCTTTGATGAGCTGGATGTCCTTCTCATCGATATGCCGCCAGGAACCGGAGATGTTCCTCTCACCGTTTTCCAGAGCATCCCGATCGATGGAGTCATCGTCGTCTCTTCCCCTCAGGACCTTGTCTCGATGGTCGTCAAGAAATCTCTTACGATGGCGTCCATGATGCACATCAACGTCCTTGGTGTCATTGAGAATATGGCCTACATAACCTGCCCAGATTGCGGCAAAAAGATCAAAATCTTCGGCGAAACCCCTCTCGATTGCCTAGCGGCCATGATGGGAGCCAACCTCATCGATGAGCTTCCGATGGACGGCAAACTCGCCGCGCTTGTCGACGCTGGCAAGCTTGAGGACTTCGAAGGCGATTACCTCAAGAACGCGGTTGAAGCGATCAAGAAACTCTAAAAAGAAAAGACCCCCAATCGGAGGTCTTTTTTATTTGAAATAGATGGTTTCGTATAGGCCGTTGCCGTCATAGAACTGGTCTTTGTGATTTAGGATCACACCAGCATAGAAGACTTCCATGTTCGTTCTGAGTTTTCCCTCATAGAGCGAACGTTTTATGTAGAAGCCCACTCCAACTACATCTGTTTCCCTTATGACTGAAGCGGATTCAGTATCTTTTCCTTCTGTCTCTTGGGTGATCTTATCGTGGAGTTTGCCTGCCACTAAGGTCGTTTCGCTTTGACTTAATTCTACTTTGTAGAAATGGTATTCGTTTTCGTACTTGCTCTTGATGCCGATCTCATTGGTGACTTCCCTTTCGAGTTCGGTTCTTTCGCTAAGTTTGGCCAGCTTTGATGGCGAAGACTCAAAACCATCGAAGGTTACTTTGACGGTCTCGGTGTCTTTATCGAGGTTGAGCGTTAGCTCAGTGAACATACCGGTGCCCTCGATTTTCTCTCTTTCAAAGATTTTGGCGACTTGCACACCCGGTGTATACCAGCAAGAGGCTAGGAGAAATGGGGTCAATAGAAAGGTTGTCAGAGCGCTTAGTTTTTTCATAAATCGATGTTTAAGAAGGCCTTCGCACCGCTCTTATAGCCAAGGAAGCTGAAGAGGACATAGAGAATGATTCCCGCTCCCAAGGTTAATAGCTGTGTGATTAATCCTATAGCGTCATATTCCCTCAAAGCAGGGATGAAGGCAATAACCAACGATCCTGCGGTAAGGAGGAGAACGCAGACAATAAGGGAGACGATGCTAGGTCCGGTGAGCCTCTTATATGGATCGCGGTAATACATGCTTAAGAGGACAAGGTTCATGACGCCGAAGGACATGAAGGCGAAACCTAATAAGGAGATGCTAGGTCTAGTGGCCATGAAATAGGCAAGCTCCTCAGGTTTCTCTGGGGCTGGATATAAGAAGAACCTGACAAGGCCAGCAATCGCGGCCAATAGGATCACCACAATCTCGACAAGGCCTAAATAAAGGGCTTTTGCCTTGACAATGTCGGTCTTCTTAATCGGGAGAAGAGATGTGTATTCGATGTCTTTGTTGGCAAGACAAGTTGGGAATAACGCCATCAGTCCGCTTAAAGGATAGACGAAGGCGATTGCCGGTGGCCATGATGGGATAAGGACGAAAACGGCAAAACAGGTGAAAAGGATAATTTGGATGTTTGTGCAAAGCACAATCTCTTTATAAAGAAGCTTTTTCATTCTTGCTCACCCCTTTCGAAAGCGACCATGATTTCTTCCATGGAAGCCTTTCTTTTCTCGACGCCTTCTTTAGCGTCAATCTCTTCTTCTTTTTTCATGATGCCTTCGAATTTTCCAAGGCGGTCACGATAGAAGATGAATCTGTCTTTCTCTTTGGCGAGAATCTCGCTTGGTCCTTCGTAATGGAGATAGGCGGATTCGAAGGTTGAGACGCTTTCGTTAACGATGACCTCCCCTTTCTTGATGTAGATGATGTCATCCGCGCATTTCTCTAAGTCAGAGATGACGTGCGTGGAGAAGAGGATTGAGTGTTCCTTGTCGCTTACGAGATCAAGGAAGATATCGAGGAGCTCATCCCTGCTCACTGGATCTAAACCAGAGGTTGGCTCATCAAGAAGGAGGATTTTTGCGCCTCTAGATAAAGCGAGAGCGAGGCCATATTTGACCTTCATACCGGTTGAGAGGGCTTTGATTTGCTTGGTCTCGTCGATATTGAAGGTTTCAAGGTATCTGTGATAAAGGTCCTCGTCCCAGTTCTTATAGAACTTCTTGGTGACGTTCGTTAATGATTTGACGGTTTTGGTGCCGTAATAGTTCATCTCGCCGATGAGCATCGCGGCTTCTTGTTTGTAGTCCGCTTCAACATCGATGATTGGTTTTGAGTCGTATAGGACCTCACCGCTAGTTGGCTTAGCAAGGTTATAAATGCACTTGAGGGTTGTGGTTTTGCCTGCGCCGTTTCTTCCGATGAAGCCGATGATTTTGCCTGGCTTGATCTCAAAAGAGACGTCTTTGAGGTCGAACTTCTCGTAGTGCTTGCAAAGGTTCTTCACCTCGAGGATCTTCATTTTTTCTCTCCTTGTTCCATGATTTCGTAGAAAAGGTCAGTCTTCAAAAGGGCGAGGCCTCTTTTCTTATCGCCCATGACCATAAGGGTATCCCCTTCTTTGATGTCGAACATCTTTCTTCCCTGGACTGGGATGGTGATCTGGCCTTTAGGGCCCACTCTGACGCTGACGATGAATCTATTGTCTTCGATTACTTTCATGTCTTTCCTCCGTCTTACTTTTCTTACTTTTCTTATTCTACTATTCCCTTCGTTTTTGTGCAATATCCCCCACAAAAATAAAAAAGAGCGGGGTTTTGCCACTCATTTTTAAAAAAGAAAGGTTCTTTTAAATAACAAAAAGGGCCCACCACTTCTGATGAGCCCGCTTTTTTGATAGAGATGAGGAGGGTGGAACTATAGGATAATCCTCATTCTATGAATGGATGCTGGAGCGGGGAAAGGAGATACCGCTCACCGGTGCATCCATGAAACAGGAAATGCCAGAGGCAATTGTGTTTTCATTTGCTTAAGCCCAAAAAGGGAAGGAACAGGATTTTATCGCCTCTATATGGATCTTAAGCAAAGGTATGTTAACACCCCACTTGTCACAAAAGTGCAACGGATAAGGCTAATTTTCAAAAGTTTTTTCGAAAACGTATGAAAAAGCAGCCATTTTGGCTGCTTTTACCTTTTTCCGATTCTTAGAAGGTTTCGAAGACCGGCCAAGAATACTGAATCATGTATTCCCCACGGTACATGCGTACCGCGTCAGGATTCCCTTTCTTGTATTCGTAGGCATCGCATTCGACTTTATCGACGTCGATCGAATACCCGTTATGGCTTTTCACGAAGACATCTTGGCAGCCAACGTCCTTAAGGGTTTTCTGAATATCGGCGATAAGGTTCCTTAAATAGGACTTATGGTCTTCTTCCCAAAGGACAGCATTGAGTTCGTTGATGTTGATCGCCGAACCTTCTCTGTCGACTAAATAGGCGAAGAGCTCTTTTGACTTCGAATATGAGAAGCGAAGAGGTTTGGCGTCATAGAAGACCTCAAAATTGCCAAAGCATTTGATCTGAAGGTCTTTGGATGGCCTAAGTTCGATTGGATAGCGGAGTCCCTCCACTTCTTCTTTGACTTTGGCTTCGCTGACAGGCTTAGAGACATATCCTGAAGCGTGGAGCTTCATCGCTTCTCTTGCGTAGTTGTCATAGGCAGTCACGAAGATGATGTTGATCTTTGGGTTGATGGCTTTGAGCTTTTTGGCGAGCGCGACCCCATTGAGTCCAGGCATTTCGATATCGAGGAAAGCTATGTCGATTTGGCTCTTCTCATTCTCGCTATAAGCTTGCAGAGGGTTGATATATGAAAGGGTCTCCGCGTCAGGAAGGACTTTCTTGACCGCGCCCTCAAGCCTCATGAGCTGAAGCTTTTCATCATCGACTAGCAACACTTTCATAATCTCACCTATTTGTAGAAGAAAACCGTGACGGTCGTTCCTTGATCGATCACGCTTTCGACCTGAACATCGCCTTTGCACATCGAAGAGATGCGGTATTTGATGTTATTGAGTCCGAAATGGTCGTCTCCTTTGATGGCATCGACTTTGAAACCAATGCCATTGTCGCTGACAACCACGACATAAGCGTCCCTGTCCTCATAGGTCTTGATGGTAAGGGTCCCACCTTCGATCTTCTTGAGGATGCCATGTTTGATCGCGTTCTCGACGATTGGTTGCAAGGACAAAGCTGGGACCATGAAGTCTTTCGTCTGGATGTCATAAACGACCTCCAAACGGTCTTCGAACCTCATCTTCTCTAAAGAGATGTAGGTTTCGATGTGCTTTAATTCATCGGAGAAATTGACTAGGCCGTTCTTTGATAAGGATGAAAGGTTGGCCCTAAGGTAATCGGTGAAATGGTCGAGGCCTTGCTGGGCTTTTTCCGGATCAATCGGGATGAGGGTCGAGATCGAAGCGAGGACGTTATAGATGAAGTGAGGCTGAATTTGGGAGATCATGATTTTCACTTCCGCATCCTTGATCTTTTTCGCCTCATCGGCAAGCTTCATGTTCTTCCTGACGTTGACGAAGAGGAAGAGAATCTCAACGCCGATGAAGACGGAAAGATAGGCAATCGCATATCCTGGGAAGATGTTTTGAAGGATTATCGCGACCAAAGGCAACAAACAATAGACGGCAAAGGAGATTTTCTCGCCAACCGTGACTTTCTTATGAAATAAGGCTAAGCATAGGACCATCGCAAAGGTAACGAATTGATAGCCTTGTGAGAGGATCATCATCTTTGATCTCATGTAAACTCCATTCTCCGCGTAGAAGAACATGTGGTTGAAGATATTCATGACATCTAAGGCGATGAAGACGGCATATAAGCTCAAGCTTATGACAAGAAGGATGTTGAAGGTCTCCTTTTTGACTGGCATATAGGAAGTCGCGTAGACAAAAAGAAGGAGAACCTGGAAGTTGTTCATCACGTAGAAGCTTGTGTAGAAGCCGATGATGAACTCATTGCTCGTGTAATACATCTTGATGATGGTGAAGGTGAGATACACGGCAAGATGGAAGGCATAGAAAGCGATGAAAAAGAGGAGATTGTTCTCATCTCTTCTTCTGTTCTTTTTGAGAAGTACGTCTACCGTATGAATAAGCAAAAGGGCAATGCCGATAATGCATACGGTTGCATTGAATACGCTTTTATTATCCATCTGTTGCTTAATATTATACGATTTTTGGACATTTTATAAAAGCAATGCGCACGTAAAAAGAAAAAGGCCCCTGTGGCGCAAGGACCTTGTGGTTACAAGCCGCGTAACCTTTTGACTAAGTTAGGGTGTTAACCCTTGGCTTCTAATTAATGGGCGCCAAGTCCGAAGACGAGTCCAAGGACAAGGACGAGGATGGTAAGAAGGCCGATTCCAGAGATGAGGAGAACGTATTTGGCCTTCTTCTCTTTCTTTTGAGCCTTTGCCGTCTCTGATCCGTACTGCTTAAAGGCTTCTTTGTCCCATTCGGAACCTTCTTCTTCATACCAGAAGTTGTCCATGTTTTTCCTCCTTACGAAACAAAGTGGCTTTTCGGCAGAATATGACGAAAACGCTTTTGGTGAACCAAATATAAATCACAGAGTGTCACAGAAGCGCCACAAAGAAGGGATATTTTTCCCTAAAGATGAAAAAAAGCCTGATTTATAAATCAGGCAATTTTCCAAAGGGTTATTTGGCCTTCTTAACAGTGCCTCCTTCAAGGAGAACCATCTTGACCGCTTGGATGGAATAATCCCATATCCTAAAGATGCCTGCGCAATAAAAGTGCCACACTTTATGTGATTTTTATTTTCTTTATATCTTTGATATAAACGATACTATATTATGTCTAAATTACTAAAATATGCGTGTTTTGTACAACAAAACAAATTTTTACAAAAAGTACGTTTTTGATATTTTGAGAAGACAAAGAAAAAACGGCAGGTTCGTCTGCCGTTAAATTCTCATTCTGGGGCGGAATAGGAGATTTGAACTCCCGAATGACCGGTTCACAGCCGGTTGTGTTAGACCACTTCACCAATTCCGCCGTGCCGTATTAGTTTAGCCACATTGTCTATCCTTAGCAAGGAAGAAATAACTATCTTTTCATTATTCTTTTCTTTACCATAGAAAGTACATTTCTCCCCTTATGTTTATGACCTCTCTTGAAAAGAGGAGGAAAAAGAGGAAAATATAGCCCCATGGTTATCAGAGACAGACTTATTGCACTTATATACCGTATCGTGATCCTCGCTCTCGGAGTCTGGACTCTCACGGTTCAGCTGACCACCAATGCGGTCAATAATTTCTGGGTGGGCTTTGGAAACTATGCCTCCATCGTTACCTTGTTTGGATGCGTCATCATCCTTTCTGAGATAATCGCCAATGCCATCGGCATGAGAGAAAAGAGAAACACGATCGCCCCTGGCGTTGTGTCTTTCCTTTTCCATGGTGCCCTTGTCCTTCTCGTATCTCTTGCCGCCATCCATCCTCTCTACTGCTATTTCGTCGGTGCCGACTACATAAAAGCAGACACCTTCCTTTATTCCCTGCTCTCCTTTATCCTCTTCCCGCTTGCCATCCTTCTTGATTGGATTCTTTTCGGAGAAAAGGGAACGGTCAAATGGTCTTATGGGATGTTCCCATTATTCGTCCCTATCTTCTATTACCTCTTCTCTGCGATGAGAAAGCTTCTTGTCAGCGGTTCGACCTACAGCACCCTCATCTTCGATTCAAACACATTCATCATGGTCAGAGAGCTCCCAGAGGCCTTCTCAGCCGGAAATGGATGGGCTGGCGTCTTCATCTCCATCTTCTCCATCTTCGCGGTCATTGTTTTTGTTGATTACGCTCTCATTCTCATCAACAACCTCTTGGCGAGAAGATACATCCACGAGACCGGTTATTAAGACTTGGCTGCAACGAATCTAGTGGTCCTCGAAATGAGGGCCATTTTCTTTTCGTCGAGAGCGATGATGTCCATTAGGGAAAGCTGCTTCTCAAAAGAAAGGATAAGGCAGGCCTTTTTGAAAGCGGAGTTATTCACGATGTACTCTTTTACATAGTAAAGTCTCTTGTTTTTCGTATCGATTCCTACATAAAGAGGGTTCTTCATTATGTGAGCGGACTCCTCTACTTTCTTAAGGTAACCGCTTGGCCACCTTGAAGCGAATTCTCTAAGTTTCTCTTCGCTGATGTAGCAAAAGATGTTCTCCCCGAAATCGTATCCGAGGGCTTTTTCGACTTTGATGTTGATGCGACCTATTCTGACTGGATCTCTATCCATATTTTGACCTCCTACTTTCATATAGAGAGGAAGAGGCTCATTTTCCGAAAAATGTCGCTATAATTTAGGGGTGGAAAAATATAGCAAGAACAACGATACCTCTTACGCGTTAGGCACAACCCTCACGATTGAGATGCTCAAACGCAAAAAATCCGTGGCAAAACGCGTGTATATTAACCCAAAACAGAAAAGGGACGAGACTTTTGACAAGCTTGTTTCTTTGGCCAGGGAAGCCAAAATCCCTGTCATTTTGAACAACGAAAAAATCTTCACCGCTTTATCTGGCAAAGACAATGTCATGGCCATCGGCGAATTCATGAAGTTTGAATCCAAATTAGACGAGAAGAAGAATCACCTTGTCCTCGTTAACCCTTCCAATATGGGTAACCTTGGAACCATATTGAGATCAGGTGCCGCTTTCGAGATCGGTGGTATTGCCATCATCAAACCAGCAGCCGATTGCTTCGATCCTAAGTGCGTCCGTTCCTCGATGGGCGCCATCTTCTCTTTGCCTTTCCGCTATTATTCCTCATTTGAGGAATACGAAAAGGAATTCCCTAACCACCACCTCTATCCGTTCATGCTTCAGGCCAAGACGGAATTAAGAGAAGCCAAGAAACAAGAACCATATTCTTTGGTCTTCGGTAATGAGGCTACCGGACTTCCTGCCGAGTATTTAAAAAAGGGCGATCCTTTGATAATCGCCCAATCAAGTGAAATTGATTCGCTTAACCTTGATAACGCCGTATCGATCGGCCTATATCATTTCAAAAACAACTAGTCGATATTCTTTAAGTTGAGATATCTATGCCAGAGGACGGCTAAGGAAGATGCCATGTTGACGTCTTCGATGACGACTCCTGCTGGAACATTGATATGGATTGGAGCAAAGTTCCAAATGGCTCTGGCTCCTGATTTCACTGCGAAGTCAGTGACTTTTTGAGCGACATTAGCCGGAACCGTAAGGATGACGATGTGGGCTTTATAGTCCTTGATATAACGAGGAAGCTCCTTCATATCGAGGATCTTCTTTCCGTTCGTGAAAGTGCCGATTTTGGCTGGATCCTCATCAAAGCCCGTCAGGATGGTGATGCCCATTTCCTCAAAGAACGGGTAATTCATGAGAGCGTTGCCTAAGTGGCCTGCGCCGATAAGAAGGGCATTGGCTTGTGAACTATATCCAAGGAAGTTCTCAAGGGTCTCAATAAGCTTATCGATATTTCTTCCCTTCTTTGGACGTCCGGCTTCATTGCTTACGAGTTGAAGGTCTTTTCTGATTTGCTCCTCGCTATAGCCAAGTTCTTTGGCGATGAGAGGCGAAGAAACCGATGTGTACCCCTGCTCTTTTAACTGGCGAAGGTACTTGAGATAAATCGGGTATCTTTGGAGTTGGTTTTTGGAATACTTTTTCATAAGTGGTTTACCGATTTACCGATTATAAAAGGCACAATCTCTTTTGTAAACAAAAAAGATAACCGATTTACCGATTTATTTATTCACTCTATTTGCAATAATCAGGGAGTTCTTTGATGACGCCTGATTTTATGAGTTTTTTGAAGATCTTTTTAGCGTGTTCTTTATCTTTCTTATCGGGATAAAGAGTTGGGAAATCTTGGCCGTTTTCGATGTCGTGCATCGCATCGCCGAGCATCTCTTCCATGGCGTCTACCATACGAGGCAAGGCAAACTTCTTGGAGAACTCTAAATAGAGGCTGGAAAGTTTCCTCTTCTCTTGGCGGTTCTCATACATGAAGTCGATGCGGTCACAGAGGCTATCCGCATCGCCTGCTTTAAAGACGCATTCCTTGTCGTTGAGGGAGAAGGATTTGGTCGCGGATTCATCGGAATCGCTGACGACTGGGACAGCGCCGCAGGCAAAGGCCTCGATGCAGGAGATTCCTTCGATTTCGTATGTGCTAGCGTGTACATAAAGGTCGGTGTAATTAAGGACTTCGCGGAGTTCCTCTTGCTTGCAGAACTTGATGATGAGAGGGTTCGCGAGTTTGACTTTTTTCGCAAGTTTCTCGTACTTTTTCTTATTTTGGCCAGCGCCGCAAAGGATGATTTGGATGTATTCGTTGAAGCGGGATTTGGCGACCGCTTTGATGATGAGATCCTGCCTCTTCTCATCGGCAAGACGACCGACCATCGTGACGATGAATTTGCCTTGCAATTCCTCTGGCTTAAGGATCTCGATCGGGTGGAAGAAATCGGAAACGCCATTTGAGATGACGTGGTATTCGTTTTTCTCATAACCATGGTTCTTAAGGGTGGTTGCAATCATCTCTGAAGGACAATGGATGCGTTTTGTGTTCTTGTAGATATAGTTGTTAAAGGCCTTATACAAAACATTGTTTGGCCAAGCTCTTGTTCCACAACCAAGAGCGCTTGTGATGTTCTGTGGCTGCATATGGAAAGCACCCGTCACCGGTTTATGAAGGGCCTGAGCGATAAGACGAGTCTTATTGGCAAGCTTGAACGGCAAGAAATAATGGACGATGTCCGCCCATTCCACTGCCTTATACAGAACTTCATAATCAAGATGAGCAAAATTAAAGCCTTCTTTCTCGATGATCCATTGGAAGAAAGGGAAACGGAAATTCCTTAATCCGATATAGTTTGGGTCGCTTTCGGTGTTCTTGTCGCCGACCCCGAGGATCTTGACTTCGTGTCCGCGTTTGCGAAGCTCTTCAGCGAACCTTAAACAAGTGGCACTTGTGCCATTCGTGAGTCTGTTCGCGCATTCAAGGACAAAGAGGATTTTCATTCTGCGTAATATTACTATATTTTGTTCAAAAAGGATAGCCTTGTTCTTAAGAACAGACTTTATCATTTTTAAAAAGGCCCGTTTTTTCGCAAAAACCCCTACATTTTAATAAAAAAGCCCCTTTTTGCAGGGGATTTTTATTGTGTTTTGGTTATTAGAACTTGCCGTCTAATTCGTCATCCATGAGGACGGAACGACCGCATTTCGGACAACGGTCAACGGTGCCTTTGTAGTATGAGGCGCCACAGTGCTTGCACTGCTTCATGACAATCGAATCTGGGTTCTCGATCTTCTGGGCTTTCGCGTAATCCTTCGAGTTGATTTGGCTCTTGATGGTGATGGCCGCCATCGCAACAACGAAGATTTCCCAGATTACGGTGAAGGCGATTAATCCTCCGTCGATATAGAAGGAATCCTTCATAAGGTTTGGGATGATAAAGTTATAAGCTTCGATGAAGGACTCGCCTACGGTCATCTCTCCGCTTAGGCAATTGTAGAGTTTCTCATTGAAGGCGTTCGTAACATTCTCAAAGAGAATGCCATCGGTGTTGTCACCCTGCATCCCTTCAAAAGCGAAGTTTCCTTTGGTCGTCCCTCTATCGCAGGAATAGACGATAAGCCAGTGTGACTCATCATCGAAATGGTTGACGTATTGCATATAGGCTTCGTCTTCCAAGGCATAAGTCTTATCGCTGAAGATTCCCCAGAAATCACGGGTCCACTCACCATTGTTCACTGTGACGATTGATGGGGTGACTCCAGAGGTTTTTCTGAATTCTTCAAAGACGCTTAAAAGCTGAAATTGTTCCGAAGCGCTAAAAACACCGGCCCCATCATCGAGGACGACGGTTGTGTTGTAGTTCTGTCCAACCCTTTGAGGATGTTGGTTTGCCGTTAAAGCAATAAAAGCGATCGGCAAAAGGGCAAAAATACCCAAGATGACGTAGCTTAAAGGTCCGGCACTTTTAGGTGTCTGGGTTATATCTTGTGAGCTATAGACGATATGTGGGACGCCGCGGGAAGTGTAATAAAGCCAAGCGTGGGCTCCTGGGTAATGGAAACGGGAAATGATCGGCGCACTTCTGGCACCGCGTCCATAATGGTGGCCGCTAAAGCCTCCACCACCATGGAATCCGCCTCCATGGAATCCTCCGCCTGAAGAATGTGGCATAATCTTTAATTCTCTAGTTGTTTTTGAGCCCAGCGGACTCTGATAAAGATTATAAATCTTAGCGGGAATTTGAAAACATTTATCGGGGCCTTTTCATAAGAATCGTCACGAAAAACAAGAAAAGGTGATGCAATATGCCCAAAATCCTCATTTCTCACTATATTTTGTAGTTGTTTAGAAGCCCGCCAAACGCTAAAATTTCTTATATGCTTTTTACGATTATCCATGGGATAGTTTCGCTCAGCATCAGTGCTTGGTTTGGCTATCTCTTCTATACCAACCTCGGTCCATGGTACGCCCTTATCGCCATCCCTTTGACCGTACCGATTTTCTATATCCTTTATCTTCTTGTTCTTACCATCCTTTTCCTCTATGCGATGCTTATCAAAAACAAGAAGGCTCCTGAGGATCTAAGCAAATTCTACCTTTGGTTCCTCCGTCAGAATGACTATCTCCTTATGAGCGTCCTCCGCGTCAAGATCATCATGCGCGGCCAGGAGCTTCTTCCAAAGGGACAGCGTTTCCTTATTGTCACGAACCACCGCTCCAACTTCGACCAGATGGTCATGATCAAAGCTCTCAAAGAGTCTCCGATGATCTACATCTCCAAACCTGACAACTTCAAGATGCCGATCGCCGGCCCATTCATCAAGGCCGCCGGTTTCATCCCGATCGACAGAGAGAACCCGACCGAAGGCATCAAGAGCATCGTCAAGGCCATCGATCTCATCAAAGAAGACAAAGCCTCCATCGCCATCTCACCAGAAGGAACGAGAAACAAGGGCGAAGATATCCTTCTCCCATTCCACCCAGGTTCTTTCCAAACCGCTGTTAAGAGCGGCTGCCCTATCGTCATCGCCTCGCTTAACGGCACGGCCCAAATCCATAAGAGGAGCCCTTGGAGAAAGACAAAAGTCTACTTCAACATCCTCCGCACCCTTTATCCAGAGGATTACGCGGGAATGTCCACGGTCGATTTGGCCAAATTATCCATGAACCTAATAACAGAAAAACTAAATGAGGAGGGTTTAATGTTATGAAAAACTATTTGCTTTTCAATCCTTACGCCGATGGCGGAAAGGGAAAAGAGAACGCTGAGGCGCTTCTTCCAGAGATAGCCAAGCGTTTCAAAGAGCCTGAGACTCTTTCGATGGTCGACCTCGACACCGAAAAGTTCATGAAAGGCTTAGAGAAAGACGACAACGTCGTCATGCTCGGAGGAGATGGCACTCTCAACCACTTCATCAACCGCGTTGATGTTGAGAATCTTCCATGCAACTACTATCTCTACCCAAGCGGAACCGGAAACGATTTCCTTAACGATATCAAAGAGGCTGACAAAGAGAACGAGCCATTCTATCTCTTGAACCCATATCTCAAGAAGCTTCCAATCGTTGAGATCGAAGGCAAGAAATACCGCTTCATCAACGGTATCGGATACGGCATCGATGGACAGTGCTGCGTCGTCGCCGAAGAAAAGAAGAAAAAAGGCGAGAAAGTCGACTATGGCAAGATCACCGTCGGCCTTCTCTTCAAAGGATTCACTCCAAGAAACGCCACCATCAAAGTCGATGACAAAGAGGAAATCCAGCTTAAGAAAGTCTATATCTGCTCCACCATGCACGGCCGCTTCTATGGCGGAGGCATGAACGTTGCCCCAGAGCAGAAGCGTAACTCCGGCATGCTCACCCTTGCCACCATCTTCGGCAAAGGCAAACTCGGAACCTTGTTGCTCTTCCCAACTCTCTTCAAAGGCACTCACGTCAAGAAATACCCAAAGAACGTCAAGATCATCCCTGGCAAACGTTTCGAGGTCTCTTATGACACCCCATGCGCTCTCCAGATCGATGGCGAGGTCGTGAACGACGTCAAGAAGTTCACCGCCTACATCCCTGAATAAGAGATAAAAGGCAAAAGCCCCTGCAAAACGGGGCTTTTTTGTTATTTTGTCAAGGATTTTGGCTTTTCATGTGGTATGATATTCAGCATGAAAAACCGCACCGCTTTTTTTATTGTTCCAACCCTTGCTACCATCCTCTTTGGCTGCGCGCAAGGAACCGTCTCTTTAGAAGAAAGACTCCATAACGCCTACATGGACTCCATCGAGGCGAAAGAAGAGAATATCCGCCCGCTCGTTAACCTCACCAAAGACGACAAGAAGGTTGAGATGAACGATAAAGGCGAGGTTTTGCTCTTCACCTTAAACCGTTACCCAGATTCCTATCCCGATGGGCAAGAGATCACGATCACCTGGGGCGAATCATGGCTTTGCTCAGTGAAAGAGTTCGAAAACTGGTACTTAGACAACAAGAGCAACATCAAAGACCCGCTTCTTAGGGTTAAGCAAGTCCTTGGCATGAGCCACGAGAGCAAGAACACCTACATCAGCTCGTTATGGTTTAGTCCTAGCGATGTGAAGCGCCCTGCTTATGTCACCGACGTCACAAAGCAAATGGAGCTTAAGTTCGCTGAGGATGAGAGTGAAGACTATAAGAGTTGGTTCGCCAACCAGTTCTACTACTCCTATGATGTTAGCAAACTCCCATGGACGAGACTCGGTTACACCTACGATTGGAGTGAGGAAGCCATAGATAGATACGGACTCAGCGAGTTCATCGCCTTCAAAGGCACTAAGGCCGTAGTTGAAAAGACTCTCCTCGTCGAAGATTATCTGAAGACGTTTGATAAATAATAAAAGCCCCGATTTGGGGCTTTTTCTTTTATTCGTCGTAGATTTTGCTTCTATGGCCAACGTTCAAGACGAGAACGATAACCCTGTCATCTTCGATCTTGCAGATAACTCGATAATTGCCGATTCGGTAACGCCACTGTCCAGATCGGTTGGAAGTGAGCCCTTTTCCATGAGCTCTTGGATTCTCACATCCATCTATGTTCTTTTTCATCCAAGCATAGATTACGCGAGAAACGGAATTATCGAGTTTCAGTAAGTCTTTGAGGGCTCCTTTGGAATATTCGAGCTTATAGGACTTCTTCATAGTATCCCGAGTTTTTTCGCCACTTCTTCACTTGAATAGGTCACAGGGTCTTTGAGGTATTCGGCATATGCTTTATCGAAAGCCTCTAGATCATATTGGTCCTCAAGCATCTCAAAAAAAGCATCCTTGATGGCCTTATTCATCGAAATGTCGTTTGCTTTTGCAAAACTATCAAGCGCTTTATATTCCGCATCGCTTAGTCTCACAGATAAAACAGCCATGTTATTCCTCCCCTACTTTTGTAGTCACTACAATTGTAGTTGCTTTGAGCCAATAAGAAAAGCCCCAATGTGGGGCTCGTTTCTTTTTAGGCTGTGGCTTTTGCTGCGGTGAAGGTCAAGGTCGACATATCGATGGTGATATTGTAAGTACCTTCCTCTTTGAAGCGGTAATAAGACCTTGGCTCACCTTTGTATTCGTATTCGTAGAACTCGATGGTCTCGCTTGAATAGGTGAATGGGAGTTTATTAACGTGCTTGCCATAGAGATCTGGAACTTCCGTAATGTATTGAGGGGTCGTGTACTGGCAAGTAAAGAGATATGGATGGGATGGGTCCACCACTGGATCGGTAAGACGGCTGTTTCCAAGATTTTGCACATAGAACGTTGAATGCTCTTTATCGGCGATTTCGCCACGTAAGACGTAAGTCTTCTTGTTGAGGTAGAGATTCATCTTGCCATCGAATGTGCTATAGAAGGATTTATCTCTTTCAAGTGAGGTATAGAGGGCAAGGTCTTTCGAAGAAGAATCGATTGTGAGCTTATACATGCTGATATGGGTCGTGGTATCAACGATTGAACAGCCTTTGCTGACATCGAATTCAACGCCCTTGCACTCAAGCTCATCAGGGTTTGAAGCACTTTGAGTCATAGAGATGTAGCTCTTGGTCTTGCCGTTATAGAGGTCTGCTTTCTCGATTGGGAAATACTTAGGCTCAGTGATATCGCTCTTATAAATAACCGACGCTTTCTTGGTTTCGATGTTGAATTTGATCGTGTAGACGCCGTCTTTGAGGACGTTGATGCGGATATCATAGCCTGCTTCTTTTTCCTCTTCGACGCAGGTTTTGTCATAGCCTTCTTCTAAAGAAGCCCAGAGGTATTTGACATCTTTGGTGACGAAATAGAAATAGTCCTTCTCATAGAAGTACATGTTGTCGTAGACACGGAGGTTCTTATCATTCTCGTCGAGGTAGAAATACGAGTAATTGGTGAAGTAACCGTTGCACTCAAGGGACATAAGGATGTCTTCGCTCGTGTAATAGGTCTGGCTTTCTTCCTGGTTGACGAACTCTGGGATGGATTCGCTTGGGAGAGAGGAAAGATTCTCGTTGCCATATTTGATGGCGGCCGCTCCTTCTCCTCCAAAGAATGAGCAAGAGGCAAGGAGTAACGTTGAAAGGGAAATGACACTTAAAGCGGTTTTCTTCATAGATGGACCTCGGTTCTTATTTTAGTATTTTATACTTAAAATCCTCGGATATCCTGCCAAAAATGAAAAATCGTTTAGACGGTTTATCCAAAAAGGAAAATCCCCAACAAAAAAGGGGGTTTTTCATTAGAAACCCCTGTTTTTCAAATCCTCACACAAGGTTGAGTAGAATCCGTAGATCCTCTCCTTCTTGCTTTTCTTCGCCATGAAATCGAAGACGTCGCTATGGGAGATGGAACCTTCTAGCATGAGGCCCTTATATTCGCCGAATTTGGCGGACTCTTTGCTGACTAGACCGTCGCTAGGCTCCCCTTTCTCGACGTGATGGCAAAAGGCTAACGGAATGCCAAGAACGAAATCGTCCCTGCTTCTTTCAAGCGTGGCCGAATAGCTTTGGCAGTAGATTCCGCTTCCAGCCTTGAGAATCACCTCTTCAACAGGATTCCAGGAAGCGAGCTGCTCTAATGATTTTAAGGAATTTGGATGCCTATCTCCGAGGATGCGGTACCAAAGGTTGACGAAGAAGGCCATGACATGGAGCATCCAGCGAGGGAGTTTCGCCACTCCTCTGGCGACTGGGGTTCCTTTATGTGGGGTGCACATGGTCGTAAAGCTTGCGACATGTTCCGCCATATCTAGCTTCTCAATCATGTATTTGGCATCAAGGCCGCCTTTTGAGTGGGCGATGATGTTCACTTTGTCGACTTTGTTCTCTTCGAGAATCTTGAGGATTTCCTTCTTAAGGACCTCTGCGTTGTGCTCAATTGGGGCAAAAGCCTCAACTTTGCTTCTAGATACGACAAAACCTTCCTCTTTGAGTTTGCGTTCAATCTGACCAAAAGGCTTCATGAAGATGCAGTCTCTGACGGCAAGGCCATGCACAAGGATGATTGGATAAGCGGTTTGCATCCCGTTGATGATAGCACTTTTGTTAAGAGCGAGTAAACAGACCGGGGTCCCTAGAAAAAGAAAAGACCGCCCATTTTAAGGGCGGTCAATTTTTTTGTGGGGATTAGAATAAGCCAGAGATGTTGCCATCTTCATCGACGTCGATGCTATTGGCGGCTGGAACTTTTGGAAGTCCTGGCATGGTCATGATTTCGCCAGTTAAGGCAACGATGAAGCCTGCGCCTGCGCTGACTTTGATGTTTCTGACCGTGACCTCGAAGTTCTCTGGGGCGCCAAGTTTGTTCTGGTCATCAGAGAATGAGTATTGGGTCTTGGCAACGCAGATTGGGAGTTTTCCGAATCCGAGCTCTTCAAGCTTAGCGGCCTGCTTTTTGGCGGTTGGAGTAAGGACTACGCCACTGCCATGGTAGATCTTCTTGACGATCTGATCGAGTTTCTCTTCGATCGAAGCGTCGAGTTCATAGCTGAAGCTGAAGTTATTTGGTTCTTCGCAAAGGCGGACGACTTCTTTAGCAAGTTCGATGCCACCATTGCCACCATCGGCCCAAACGGTCGAGAGCTTGACGTTGACGCCGAGCTCTTTGCATTTCCTCTCGACAAGTTCGATTTCGGCATCGGTGTCGGTTGGGAAGCGGTTGATTGCGACGACGCATGGAAGATGATAGACGGAGACGATGTTGTCGATGTGTCTAAGAAGGTTTGGAAGGCCTTTTTCAAGGGCGACGAGATCTTCCTTGCCAAGTTCGGTCTTCTTTAAGCCACCGTGCATCTTAAGGGCTCTAACGGTTGCGACCATGACGACACAGTCAGGTTTGAGACCGGCTAAACGGCATTTGATGTCGAGGAACTTCTCAGCGCCTAAGTCAGCACCGAATCCGGCTTCTGTGACGGTGTAGTCAGCAAGCGACATAGCCATGTTCGTGGCGGTGACGGAGTTGCAGCCATGGGCGATATTGGCGAATGGGCCACCATGGACGAAGCATGGGGTGCCTTCGAGGGTCTGAACGAGGTTTGGCTTGATGGCGTCTTTGAGAAGAGCGGTCATCGCGCCGACGGCGTGGAGGTCTTTGGCGGTGACTGGTTTGTCGTCATAGGTGTAGGCGACGACCATTCTGCCGATTCTTTCCTTTAAGTCGTTGATGGAGGTGGCAAGGCAGAAGATAGCCATCATCTCAGTTGCGACGGTGATGTCGAATCCATCTTCTCTTGGGGTGCCATTGGCTTTTCCGCCAAGGCCATCGACGACGAATCTAAGCTGGCGATCATTCATATCAAGGCATCTCTTGATGACGATTTTGCGGTTATCGATTCCTAAAGGATTGCCTTGCTGAATTGAGTTATCGAGAAGAGCGCAAAGAAGGTTGTTGGCTGTGGTGATGGCGTGGAAGTCACCGGTGAAGTGAAGGTTGATGTCTTCCATTGGGACGACTTGGGCGTATCCACCGCCGGCAGCGCCGCCTTTGATACCAAAGACTGGACCAAGAGATGGTTCTCTCAAAGCTGCGATTGTGTTCTTGCCGATCTTTCTAAGACCATCGGCAAGGCCAATGCTTGTTGTGGTTTTGCCTTCGCCCGCAGGGGTTGGGGTGATCGCGGTGACGAGGATCAACTTGCCTTTCTTGCGGCCTTCCTTTAAGAGGGCGTAGTCAACCTTGGCTTTGTATTTGCCATAAGGCTCGAGGTATTTATCGTCGACTCCGGCGACTTTTGCGATTTCGAAGATTGTCTTCTTCTCGCACTGTTGAGCGATTTCGATGTCTGTAAGCATCTTTTTTTCCTCCTAATTTTTTTTATTTGAAGAACTCAACAGCGGACTTAAACATTTCCATGTCGTATTCGCCGTAGACGTTCTTATATAATCCATTTCCGATACGTTCGCTATGACCCATCTTGCCAAGGACTCGGCCATCGAACGAGGTAATGCCTTCGACGGCTAAGACTGAGTTATTTGGGTTGTAACGTATATCGTCGGTTGCTTCACCATTGAGATTAACATATTGCGTAGCAATTTGCCCATTTTTTGCAAGTTCTCTTACGAGATCCTCACTTGCGAAGAAGCGGCCTTCGCCATGGGAGATGGCAACGTTATAGACGTCGCCGACCTTGGTTCTCGCTAACCATGGTGATTTATTTGATGCGATTCTGGTTCTAACAATCTTGGACTGGTGTCTAGCGATTGTGTTGAAGGTAAGGGTTGGGAAGGATTCGTCAGTATCCATGATCTTGCCGTATGGAACGAGACCGAGTTTGATGAGGGCTTGGAAGCCATTGCAGATGCCAAGCATGAGGCCTTCTCTATTCTCAAGAAGGTCGGTGACCGCGTTCTTGATTGCTTCGTTTCTGAAGAAAGAAGTGATGAATTTAGCGGAACCGTCTGGTTCATCGCCACCGCTGAATCCGCCTGGAACGAAGATGATCTGACTCTTCTTCACTTCTTCGGCGAAGTCTTTGATGGACTTATTGAGGTGTTCGGTATCGAGGTTGTTGATGACGAAGATCTTGACTTTTGCCCCTGCGTCCCTCATCGCCTTAGCGGAATCGAACTCGCAGTTGGTTCCTGGGAAGACTGGGATGAGGACTCTCACTTCGTCATAGTGTTTCGAAGCGTGGGCCTTGGATTCTGCCTTGTAGGAGAAAGACTCATAGATCTTGCTCTCTTTCTTTTCGAGGGTTGGGTAAACGCTTTCGAGCTTGCCTTCGTATAAGGCGTCGATGTCGCTAACCGCGACTTCTTCGTTTTTATAGACGTATTTGGCGTCGTTAGTGACTTCGCCAACATAGAGGCCATCGAGTTTTTCGTTAGTTTCGACCATGAATGAACCATAGGCATAGCCATAGATGTCACTAAGGGTCAATTCGTCATTGAACTTGAAGCCATAGCCATTGCCGATAGCGGCTTTCATGACGGCTTCGGCGACACCGCCAAGGGTTGGGGTGAAGCAGGATTTGATTAAACCTTTTGAATTAAACTCTTCGATTCTCTTGAAGAGAGCTTTGACGCTTTCGGCGTTTGGAAGGCCATTCTCATCATAAGATGGCTTTAAGAGATAGACTTTGCTGCCCGCCTCTTTGAATTCGTTGGTGAGGACTTCATTGACGTTACCCGTGGTGACGGCGAAGGAGACAAGGGTTGGAGGAACGTCGAGTTTCTCGAATGATCCTGACATCGAGTCTTTGCCACCGATTGCGGCAACACCGAAATCGAGCTGGGCTTTGAAGGCGCCAAGGAGAGCGCTTAAAGGCTCGCCCCAACGTCTGGCGTCTTTCATCGGCTTCTTGAAGTATTCCTGGAAGGTGAGGTAGACGTCTTCGAATTTGGCGCCCGCAGCAATGAGCTTGGAGATGCTTTCGACGACGGAAAGATAGGCGCCTTGATATGGGTTCTTCTCCATGATGAATGGGTTATATCCCCATGACATGAAGGAGCAATCGTCGGTGTGTTTTTCTTCAACCGAGATCTTGGTGACCATTGTCTGGACAGGGGTTCTCTGGTATTTGCCACCAAATGGCATGGTGACGGCACCTGCGCCGATGGTTGAGTCGAATCTCTCGCTGAGACCGCGCTTCGAGCAGATGTTGAGATCGCCAGCGAGGGCTTTGAGATTTGAAGCGAAATCCCCTTCCACCTCTTTCTTGTAGTCAAGAGGCTTGGAGGCAAGGATGTCGATATGCTTCTCAGCGCCGTTGGAATTGAGGAATTCACGGCTGACATCGACGATGACCTTGTCGTTCCATTTCATGACAAGGCGAGGGTTCTTGGTAACGGTAGCAACCACGGTTGCTTCGAGGTTTTCTTTGTTAGCGATAGCAAGGAAGGCGTCGACGTTTTCTTTTTCGACGACCACTGCCATTCTTTCTTGCGATTCGCTGATAGCGAGTTCGGTGCCATCAAGGCCTTCGTATTTCTTTGGGACGGCATTGAGGTTGATCGATAAGCCATCCGCGAGCTCGCCGATTGCGACCGAAACGCCGCCGGCACCGAAGTCGTTGCAGCGTTTGATCATTTGGCAGGCTTCTTTGTTTCTAAAGAGCCTTTGGAGTTTTCTTTCTTCTGGGGCGTTTCCTTTTTGGACTTCCGCGCCGCAGGTTTCGACTGAGTGGGCGTTATGGGCTTTGGAGGAGCCGGTTGCGCCACCGACGCCATCTCTGCCGGTTCTACCACCAAGAAGGATGACGACATCGCCATCGACTGGGCATTCGCGTCTGACGTTCTCGGCTGGGGTTGCGGCGATGACTGCGCCGATTTCCATACGTTTTGCGACGTATCCTGGATGATAGATCTCATCAACGATGCCAGTAGCTAAGCCGATCTGGTTGCCATATGAGGAATAGCCGGCCGCAGCGGTTTGGACGAGCTTACGCTGTGGGAGTTTGCCAGGGATGGTCTCACTGAGCGGGACGGTTGGGTCGCCAGCGCCGGTGACACGCATCGCGGCATAGACGTAGCTTCTGCCTGAAAGAGGGTCACGGATTGCGCCGCCGATACAGGTAGCCGCGCCG
Source organism: Bacilli bacterium (assembly GCA_017540455.1). GTDB lineage: Bacteria > Bacillota_I > Bacilli_A > RFN20 > CAG-826 > UBA4951. The sequence goes on from JAFYAZ010000034.1 coordinate 75,847, forward strand.
CCGAAAGGTTCGATTTCGGTTGGGTGGTTATGGGTCTCGTTCTTGAAGAGGAGGAGCCATTTCTCGGTTTCACCATCGACCTTGACGTCGATCTTGACGGTGCAGGCATTGATTTCCTCCGATTCATCGAGCTTTTGGAGCATGCCTCTCTTCTTGAGGACTTTGGCAGCGAGGGTGCCAATATCCATGAGGTTGACTGGTTTGGTTCTGTTGAGCTCTTTGCGGCACTCAATGTATTCTTCGTAGGCCGCTTGGATCTCTTTGTCTTCGAAAGAGACGTTGTCGATCGTGGTTAAGAAGGTCGTGTGACGGCAGTGATCGGACCAATAGGTGTCGATCATCTTGATCTCGGTGATGGTTGGGTCTCTTTGCTCGCTTCTGAAGTAGGCTTGGCAGAAAGCGATGTCATCGAGGTCCATGGCTAAGCCGTTTTCCTTGACGAAGGCATCAAGCTCATCTCTCGATTTGCCAATGAATCCAGTCAAGGTTTTGACTGTCGTTGGGATGACGTATTGGGTTTTGAGGGTACTAGGAAGCTCTAAGCTCGCTTCTCTGGCCTCGACAGGGTTAATGACGTATTTCTTGACGGCGGCCACTTCTTCTTTTGAGAGCTCGCCTTCTAAGATATACACCTTAGCGGTTTTGATGATTGGCTTATCGATGACCGCCATGATCTGGATGCACTGGGCGGCGGAATCGGCTCTTTGGTCGAATTGGCCTGGGAGGTATTCGACGGCGAAGACTAAGCCTTTTGAAGCTGGGAGCTCAGTGTAGACATCATCAAGCTGAGGTTCGGAAAGGACGGTGCGGATGGCTTTCTCTAAGACTTTGGCGTCGATGTTCTCAAGGTCGTAGCGGTTAAGGATCCTAAGCGATTTGAGCCCTTTGATGCCAAGAAGGTTCTTGAATTCGCTATACAAAGCGTTCGCTTCATTCTGAAGACCTGGCTTTTTCTCTACGTAAACTCTATTGACCATTAGTCTCTCTCCTTTGCTTTGAGTGCTCTAGCGCCGATATCGTGACGGTAGAAGCTGTTATCGAAATGGATTTTGTTAACTTTTTCGTATGAGGCTTTGATGGCGCACTTAAGGCATCCGCCAACTGAGGTGACGCCTAAGACGCGGCCACCATTCGTGAGAAGCTTATCGCCATCGAGTTTGGCGCCTGCGAAATAGATATCGTTTTTGACATCTTCATCACAGGTGATCTCATAGCCCTTCTCATAATGGGTTGGGTATCCTTTTGAGGCCATGATGACGCAGCAGGCCGATTTGTCGCTCCATTTGACTTCAGTCTTATCAAGCGTTCCGTTAGTGGTCGCCATCATGATGGTGAGAAGGTCGCTTTCTAGAAGCGGGAGGACGACTTGGGCCTCTGGGTCACCGAAACGGCAATTGTATTCGATTACCTTCGGTCCGTCTTTCGTGATCATAAGGCCGAAATAGAGGCAGCCTTTGAAGGTTCTTCCTTCTTTGTTCATGGCTTCGATCGTTGGAAGGAAGATCTTTTCCATGCACTCTTTAGCGACTTCTTCGGTGTAATAAGGGTTTGGGGCGATTGTGCCCATGCCGCCGGTATTTAGGCCCTCATCGTTATCAAGGGCGCGCTTGTGGTCCATGCTGGAAACCATTGGCTTAAGGGTCTTGCCATCGGTGAAGGAAAGGACGGAAACCTCTGGTCCTTCTAAGAATTCCTCGATGACGATATGATCGCCCGAGGCACCGAACTGGTGATTGCTCATGGCGGAGATGACGGCTTGCTTAGCTTCTTCCCTAGTCATAGCAATGACAACGCCCTTGCCAAGAGCGAGGCCATCGGCTTTGACGACGGTTGGGATTGGGCACTTTTCGACATACGCAAGAGCCTTATTGACGTCATCGAAGACCTCATAGGCGGCGGTTGGGATGCCGTATTTCTTCATTAGGTTCTTGGAGAAGACTTTGCTGCCTTCGATGATGGCGGCGTTCTTCTTTGGGCCAAAGCAAGGGATGCCTTCTTTTTCGAGAGCATCGACCATGCCTAAGACAAGCGGATCATCTGGGGTGACGACGACATAGTCGACCTTGTTTGCCTTCGCGAAAGAGACGACTCCTTCGATGTCGGTTGCCGAGCCGCTCACTAAAACCGCGTCATCCTTCATGCCTCCATTGCCTGGATAGGCATAAATGGTTTCGACGTTTTTGTTTTCTTTGATTTTCTTGATGATGGCGTGTTCTCTGCCACCGCTTCCAACGACTAAGACTTTCATCGGTTATCCCTAAGACTAGTGATGGAATAAACGCATTCCGGTGAAGGCCATGACCATATCGTATTTGTCAGCGCATTCAATGACGAGGTCGTCTCTCACGGAACCGCCAGGTTCAGCGATATAGGAGACGCCAGAGCGCTTGGCTCTTTCGATATTGTCGAAGAACGGGAAGAAAGCGTCGCTGCCTAAAGAGACGCCGGTGATGGTCGAAAGATAGGCTTTCTGCTCTTCGCGGGTGAATCTTTCTGGCTGTTTGGTGAAGTATTTCTGCCAGATTCCGTCAGCGCAGACATCCTCTTCGTTTTGGTTGATGTAGCCATCGATGACGTTATCTCTGTCTGGACGCTTGATGGTTGGGAGGAATGGGAGGTTAAGGACCTTGTCATGCTGACGGAGGAAGAAGGTGTCGGCCTTGCTGCCGGCTAAGCGGGTGCAGTGAATTCTCGATTGCTGACCGGCGCCGACGCCGATAGCCTGGCCTTTGTAGGCGTAGCAGACGGAATTCGATTGGGTGTATTTGAGGGTGATTAAAGCGATGATGAGATCTTGGACCGCGCTTTCTGGGAGATTTTTGTTCTTGGTGACGATATTGGAAAGAAGTTCGCGGTTGATCTTGAAGTTGTTTCTGCCTTGCTCGAAGGTGATGCCATAGACCTGCTTGGTCTCCTTTTCTTGTGGGACGTAGCTTGGGTCAATCTTAACGACGTTATAGGTGCCGTTTCTCTTGGCTTTGAGGACTTCGAGGGCTTCTGGAGAGTAGCTAGGAGCAATGATGCCGTCGCTGACTTCGCGTTTGACCATCAAAGCGGTTGTGAGGTCAACTTCATCGCTGAAGGCGACCCAATCGCCGAATGAGCACATTCTGTCGGTGCCCCTGGCTCTGGCGTAAGCGCAGGCGACAGGAGATTCGTCTAAGCCTTTGACGTCATCGACGAAGCAGGCCTTCTTGAGTTTCTCATCAAGAGGGAGGCCGATGGCGGCGCTGGTTGGAGAGACATGCTTGAAGGAAGCGCAGGCAACGTATCCAAGGGCTTCTTTGAGCTCTTTGACGAGCTGGTAAGAGTTGAAGGCGTCAAGGAAGTTGATGTAGCCTGGGCGGCCATTGAGGATCTCGATTGGGAGATCTTCTCCGTTAGCCATGTAGATCTTCGATGGCTTCTGATTTGGGTTGCAACCGTATTTGAGTTCGAATTCTTTCATTGTTTTTCTCCTTTTTAGACTTTCAAAGTAGCGGTGATTGTCTCACCTTGGTATTTCTTAAGAAGTGGGTCGACAAAGTCGGCGATAAATTCGACGACTTGGGAAGCGGCTCTACCAGTGTATTTGGCAGGATCGAGCTCTTTTTCGATGTCTTCCTTTTTGAGGTTGAACATCGGGTCGGCGACGAGTCTGTCGATGAGGTCGTTTGGTTTGCCATTCATCTTGACTTCGTAGGCGGCCGCTTGCGAGTGGACGCGGATCGCTTCATGGAGCTCTTGACGGTTGCCACCGCGTTTGACGGCTTCCATCATGATGTTCTCGGTGGCCATGAATGGAAGTTTTTCCATGACACGGCGACGGATGACGTTCTCATAGACGACGAGGTTCGATGAGATGTTGATGTAGATGTTGAGGATGGCATCCACCGCTAAGAAAGCCTCAGCGACGGAGACACGCTTATTGGCGCTGTCATCAAGGGTTCTTTCAAACCATTGGGTGCCAGCGGTAAGACCTGGGTTGATCGAGTCAACGATGACGTATCTCGCAAGGGAAGAGATTCTTTCGCTTCTCATTGGGTTGCGTTTGTATGGCATCGCGGAACTGCCGATCTGGGTCTTCTCAAATGGCTCTTCAATCTCTTCGAAGGATTGGAGGATACGGAGGTCATTCGAGAATTTGTAGGCGGATTGCGCAAAACCCGAAAGGACGCTTAAGAAATAGCTATCGACCTTGCGGGAATAGGTCTGTCCTGAAACAGGGACGCAGGCTTCAAAGCCCATATCGGTTGCGATGAGTTTCTCAAGTTCTTTGACTTTGGCTTCATCACCGCCGAAAAGATCCATGAATGAAGCTTGGGTTCCTGTGGTGCCTTTTTGGCCAAGGAGTTTGAGGTTGTCCATTTGATAGACGAGGTTTTCGACGTCCATCACGAGCTCATTCATCCACAAAGTGGCCCTCTTGCCGACCGTGGTAAGCTGGGCTGGCTGGAGATGGGTGTAAGCAAGGCAAGGAAGGTCTTTGTACTTGAGGGCAAAGGCTTTGAGGTTGCTTAAGACCTGAGCGGCTTTCTTAAGGACGATCTTGCTTGCTTCCCTAAGGATGATGACGTCGGTGTTATCGCCAACATAGCAGGATGTGGCGCCTAAATGGATGATGCCCGCCGCTTTTGGGCATTGCTGTCCGTAAGCGTAGACGTGAGACATGACGTCATGCCTGACGATTCTTTCTCTTTCTTCAGCGACATCGTAGTTGATGTCACTCACGTGGGCTTCGAGCTCAGCGATCTGCTCATCGGTGATATCTAAGCCTAACTTCTTTTCGCTTTTGGCCAAAGAAACCCAGAGTTTTCTCCAAGTCTGGAACTTGAAATCGTTAGAGAAAACGTACTGCATCTCTTCGCTTGCGTAGCGGGTCGAGAATGGTGAAATGTATCCTTTTCTTTCTTCCATCTTTGCCTCCTTATTTGTTTTTATTGATAAGTCTTGTGGTGACTTCTTTGGTAGCTAAGTCAACGTATCTGACGTAGAGGGAGATCTTGTTGTTCTCGTTTAAGCCAGTCCAGATATCGTTAGCGAATTCGTCGATATCGTTAGGGACGGCCACTCTTTCAGGCTCGCCTTGGAAGGTTGGGATTGGGTTTCCATCGGTGACGTAGGTATGGATGAAATGTCCAAGTCCTGGGAGGGCGTCATATTCGAAATAGTAACGGTTGCAGGAGGTTCCTTTCTCGTCAGCGGATTTGAGGATCGACATCTCATAGGAGAAATCGTTTCCCTCGAATTTGAGAACGCCGGAGATGCGTGGGGTGAGGTTAGGGAAGTCTGGCTCAAAGGCGCGGCTCTTGAGGGAGCACTTCATGCATTTGCCGGCTTTAAGGCCTTCGTAGATGGTATCGGTCTGATCGCCGTTGGTGACAATCATCTTGTTGTCGATGTCTCTCACCGCCGCATAGATGATAAGCGATGGGTCCTGGACTTTTGAGGCGTCGAATGGTTCGGTGTAGAGGACGTTGTCCTTGAAGGTGAAGACTCTGTTTCTTGAGTTCTCGCTTCTGCCCATGATGAAGTAAGCGAAAGCCGCTTTCTTGCCATCACTAGTTTTGCCAATGATGATGCCACGTCCGACATATGGGTTGTCCTTGATGAGTTCCTTTATGTTGCTAACAGCGTAGATGTTCATTTACTTTTCCTCCAATAACTGTTTTGAGACCATTTCAACCGCTTGAGGGAGAATCTTCCATTCGGCTTCTTCCATGACGCGGCGCTGTAAGATTTCTGGGGTGTCCCCTTCTTTTACTTCGACCGCCTTCTGAAGGATGATCTTTCCTCCATCGGTGATCTCGTTGACGAAGTGGACTGTGGCGCCTGTGACCTTTACTCCTTTTGCAAGGGCGGCCTCATGAACATGAAGTCCATAGAAGCCATCGCCGCAGAAGGATGGGATGAGGGATGGGTGAACGTTGATGATTCGGTTAGGATATTCCTTTACGAATCTCTCTGAGAGAATGGCTAAGAATCCGGCAAGAACGATGAGGTCGATGTCTCTTTCCTTTAGAGCCTTCAAGAGAGCGTCTTCGAAGGCTTCTTGGGAACCGAGTTCTTTCTTTAGGAGGACTAGCGATTCGATGTTATGGTTCTTCGCTCTTTCTAAGGCATAGACGTCTTTTTTGTTTGAGACGACGAGGGTGACCTTTCCAGAAAGGATGATTCCTTTGTCGATTGCGTCAAGAATCGCCTGGAGGTTGGTGCCTCCCCCTGAAACGAAGACTGCGATGTTAGCTAATTCTTTTTTCATTGTCTTAGAGATTGATTTCGATCTTTTCGTCGCTAGTTGATTTTTCGATATGGCCGATGACGTAAGCGTCTTCGCCATGGGCTTTTAAGATGGCAAGGGATTTCTCGACGTCCTCTGGTTTGACGATGATGGACATGCCGACACCCATGTTGTAGGTGTTGAACATATCTCTTTCTGGGATGTTTCCCTTTGACTGGATGAGTTTGAAGATCGGGAGGACCTTGACGTCTTCTTTCTTGATGACGACTTTAAGTCCGTCTGGGATGGAGCGAGGCATATTCTCATAGAAGCCTCCTCCCGTGATATGGGAGATGCCTTTGACCTCGACTTCATCAAGAAGGGCGAGGACTGGTTTGACATAGATTTTGGTTGGGGTGAGAAGGGTCTCGCCAAGAGACTTTCCACCAAGTTCTGGGAGAGGTTTCTTGATGTCAGCGTTCTCAATATCGAAGACTTTTCTGACAAGGGAGAAGCCGTTGGAGTGAACGCCGCTAGATGGGAGAGCGATCATGACATCCCCTGCCGCCATCTTCTTGTTATCGATGACTTTGTCTTTGTCGACGATGCCGACTGAGAAACCGGCGAGGTCATATTCATCAACTGGGTAGAACCCTGGCATTTCTGCCGTTTCGCCACCGACGAGCTCGCTATGAGCCATGACACAGCCATCGCAGATGCCAGAAACGATATCGGCGATCTTCTCTGGGTAGTTCTTGCCACAGGCGATGTAGTCAAGGAAGAAGAGAGGCTTGGCGCCGCAGCAGATGACGTCATTGACGCACATGGCGACGCAGTCGATGCCGACGGTGTCATGCTTGTCCATCAAGAAAGCGATCTTGAGTTTGGTGCCAACGCCATCGGTTCCTGAAACGAGGATTGGATGTTTGTAGCCTTCGAGGTCAAGGGTGAAAAGTCCGCCGAATCCGCCAATATCGTCTGGTTTGGCCTGGACGATGGTTCTGGCGATATGAGCCTTCATGAGCTCAACGGCCTTGTATCCTGCCGTGATGTCTACGCCTGCAGCTGCGTATGATTCTGATTTTGAGTTTTTCATGTTTCTCTCCCCTACTTATTCTTTATCTGAGATCTTGTTTTCAAATCTTGATTTTCTTGTGTCGCTAGGAATCGCCGTTGGGTAACTTCCATCGAAGCAAGCCGTGCAGCATTCCCCTCCCGCGATGTCCTTGACGTTTTCGACCGAGAGGAAGCCTAGCGAATCCGCGCCGATGATCTTCGCGATTTCCTCCACCGAATGGTGGCAGGCGATGAGGTAATCCCTCGAATCGATGTCCGTGCCATAGTAGCAAGGATTGAGGAAGGTCGGCGACGATATCCTCATGTGGATTTCTTTGGCGCCCGCATCGCGAAGAAGCTTGATTGTCTTCTTGCTTGTCGTGCCTCTGACGATTGAGTCATCGATGACCACCACTCGCTTGCCTTTGACGACCGAGGAGACAGGATTGAGCTTGAGTTTGACTTTGTCTTCTCTGTTATCTTGGCCGGGAGCGATGAACGTGCGGCCGATGTATTTGTTTTTGATATATCCGATTTCGTAAGGAATGCCCGATTCCTTTGAATAACCGATCGCGGCATCAAGACCGGAATCCGGGACACCGATGACGATATCGGCTTCGACTGGATGGGATTTTGCGAGGTATTCGCCCGCTTTGACCCTGGCGGAATGGACGGAGATGCCATCGATCACTGAGTCAGGTCTGGCGAAATAGACGAATTCGAAGGCGCAGATGTGCTTCTTTTGCTTGCCGCAGTGCGTCTTGATTGAGTGAACGCCGTCCTTGTCGAAATAGACGACTTCGCCTGGGAGGACGTCACGGACGAACTTGGCGCCGACGGAATCGAGGGCGCAGGTTTCGCTAGCGGCGATATAGGTGCCATCGTCTCTCACGCCATAGCAAAGAGGCCTGAAACCGAATGGGTCACGGGCGATGACGAGTTTTGTCGGTGACATCAAAACAAGAGAATAGGAACCCTTGATGGTGTACATCGCGCGTTCCACCGCCTCTTCGATTGAGTTCGAGGTGATTCTTTCTCTGGTGACTATGTAGGAAATGACCTCAGTGTCTGAGGTTGTATGGAAGATTGAGCCTTGGAGTTCAAGCTGGGAGCGGAGTTCCAAGGAGTTGGTGATATTGCCATTGTGGGCGATGGCGATATGGCCATGGATATGATTGACGACAAGAGGCTGGGCGTTATGCCTATCTGTGCAGCCTGTGGTGCCATATCTGACATGACCGACGGCGATGTTTCCTTGTCCAAGGCGGGCAAGGTGGCGTTCGGTGAAGACCTCTTCGACAAGGCCTAAGTCTTTGTATGTCGAGAAAACGCCATCGTCACAGACGACGATGCCGCAGGACTCTTGTCCACGGTGCTGGAGGGCGAATAAACCGTAGTATGCGGTTCTGGCGACGTCTTGCTTTGCTGGCGAATAGACGCCGAAGATTCCGCATTCTTCATGTAACGATGACATTCTCTTACCCTCCTTCCCTTATGTTTGTTTGCTTATTTGTTAAAGGTTTCTGCGATTTCCTTATCTTTTTCGAGGGCGGCTTTTGCTCCTTCTTCTCTAAGGGCAACGAGCTTGGCGTCAAGCTCTTTGTCGCTTAAGGCGAGGATTTCCGCGGCTAAGAGGGCAGCGTTCTTCGCTCCGTCGATCGCGACGGTCGCGACTGGAATCCCGGAAGGCATCATGACGGTTGAGAGAAGGGCGTCCATGCCATCAAGCGCGGCGGATTTGCAAGGGATACCAATGACTGGAAGGGTGGTTCTTGCAGCGATTGCGCCCGCTAAGTGAGCGGCCATGCCCGCTGCTGCGATGAGGACCCCGAAGCCGTTTGCCTTTGCGCTAGCGGCAAAGGTCCCCGCTTCTTCTGGAGTTCTATGAGCCGAATAGACGTGAGCCTCATAAGGAACGCCAAGGGCATCGAGTTGCTCGAATGCTTTCTTGAGGATTGGAAGATCGCTCGCGCTTCCCATGATGATTCCGACTTTCTTCATATTGGTTTTCCTCCAAAAAATAAAAAGACACGCTGCTAGAAAATGACGACAAAGATCAATTCTACGAGTGTGCCCAGACGGTCGACGTAATTACTGAATTTTTATTATTGCTCCACTGCGTTAATTCGCATCTACCGTCAGTCACAATAATACTTTCGATTTTCAGTACATGGATAATTTATTTTATTTATAAAAGATATTCAATGTAATGCTCTCTGAAAGTGGTTACATAAAGAAAAAAGGCCCCTTTTGAGAGGCCTAATTGTAAGCGTTAGTTCTTAAGAGAATTAAGAGGTGCCGGTATCTGACCGCCACGGTCGATGAAGGTCTTTGGGGACTGACGTCTGATGGCCATGATCGGAGCATGGCCAAGAAGCCCGCCGAAATTGAGCTCTTCCCCTTCTTTTCTGCCGATGGCTGGGATGACTCTCACCGCGGTTGTCTTGGAGTTGATCATGCCGATAGCCGCTTCATCGGCGATAAGGGCGGAAATCACTTCTGGAGTGGTGTCTCCTGGGATGACGATCATATCCAAACCGACTGAGCAAACAGCGGTCATCGCTTCAAGTTTCTCAATGCAAAGAGCGCCCGACTTCGCGGCGTCGATCATGCCTTGGTCTTCGCTCACCGGGATGAAAGCGCCTGACAATCCACCGACTCTCGAAGAGGCCATGACGCCTCCTTTTTTGACGGCGTCGTTAAGGATGGCAAGGCAGGCTGTCGTGCCGACTCCACCGCACTGTTCTAAGCCCATTTCCTCTAAGATGTGGGCGACCGAATCGCCAATCGCTGGGGTTGGGGCAAGGGAAAGGTCGACGATGCCGAATTCGACACCGAGCATCCTTGACGCTTCAACACCGACGAGTTGACCCATTCTCGTGACTTTGAAGGCGGTCTTTTTGATGACGTCGGCGATCTCGGAGATCGAAGCGTCTTTTGGGCATTTGGCAACGGCTGCGCGGACTGCGCCTGGGCCGCTCACGCCTACATTGATGACGCAATCGGCTTCACCAATGCCATGGAAGGCGCCAGCCATGAATGGGTTATCCTCTACGGCATTGCAGAAAATAACCATCTTGGAGGCGGCGATGCATTCTCTATCTTTGGATAATTCGGCTGCTTCGAGGACTTTTTGGCCCATGATTTTGACGGCGTCGAGATTGATGCCGGCACGGGTTGAGCCAACGTTGACCGAAGAGCAGACGAAAGAGGTTTCGTTTAAGGCCCTAGGAATCGAATCGATGAGTTCTTTGTCGCCAGGAGCGAAGCCCTTTTGGACAAGGGCGCTATATCCGCCAATGAAATCGATGCCGATGTCTTTGGCGACTTTATCTAAGGTTTTCGCGTATAGGACAGGGTCTCCCCCAGAAACGCCGACAAGGATGGAGATTGGGGTGACCGAAACGCGCTTGTTGACGATCGGGATGCCGTATTTCTTGGAGATCTCGTTTCCGACTTTCACGAGGTCTTTCGCATATCTATAGATTTTGTTGTAGACCTTCTCGCATGACTTATTGATATCGTTATCGATGCAATCGACTAGCGAAATGCCCATCGTGATGGTTCTCACGTCGAGGTTCTCTTCCTCGATCATGCGTATGGTCTCAATAATCTCGTCTCTATTGTTGATCATTTTTCTCACCAATTAGATCTTGTGCATGAGGTTGAAGATGTCTTCATGCATGCATTCGATCTTGAGGTTCTTCTCCTCACCCACTTTGTGGATCTCATCAACGAAGGAGGTGAAATCGATCGTCAGGTTATCGATGCTGACAACCATGTACATTGTAAAGAGCTCACCGATGATGGTTTGGTTGACGTCTTGGATGTTGACTTTGTATTCTGCGCATTTGGTTGCGACAGCGGCTAAAATACCGACTGTATCTTTGCCAACGACTGAAATGATAGCTTTCATGATAGGCTCCTTCTTCCACTCTTTTGGGGCTTTTGTCGTATAAATGATAGTCTAGAAAACCCCCTCTCGAAAACACGAAAAAAATATTTTTTAGATGAAAGCGCTTTTATCTTTATCGCCTCTTTTTTCCCTCACATAATGAGAAAGTGCAAAGAGCACGACATAAAGGGTAATTACTATGGGCGGATTTTTCGGAGTTGTCAGCAAAAGCGATTGCGTATTTGATCTTTTCTACGGTGTCGACTACCACTCACATTTAGGCACGAGAAGAGGCGGTTTGGCCGTTTGGAAGGATGGCAAAATCAGCAAGGCGATCCACAAGATCGAGAACTCCCCTTTCAGAACCAAATTCGAGAAAGAAGCCATGGAGATGAAAGGCAACATGGGCATCGGATGCATTTCCGACTTCGATTCCCAGCCTCTCGTCGTGAGATCGAACCACGGCACTTACGCCATCACCTGCGTTGGCAAAATCAACAACGCCAAAGAACTCGAAGAGAAATTCCTTAGCAATAACGCCCACTTCCTTGAAACCTCAACCGGCGACATCAATAACACCGAGCTTGTCGCTAGCATCATCAACCAAAAGAAAAACCTCATCGAAGGTTTGCAATATGTCCAAGAAGTCATTGAAGGCTCAATGACCGTCCTCCTTCTTAACGAAAAGGGCATCTACTGCTCTAGAGATAAATATGGCAGGACCCCTATCGTCATCGGCAAGAAAGACGGCGCTTATTGCGCTTCATTTGAATCTTTCGCCTTCCTTAATTTAGGATACACGCCTTATAAGAATCTCGGCCCAGGCGAAATCGCCGTCATCAATGCCGAGACAGGCCTTAGGACCTTAGTCGAACCAGGGAACAAGATGCGAATCTGCACCTTCCTTTGGATCTACTATGGCTACCCGTCAACCGTCTACGAAGGACTCTCAGTCGAGAAACTCAGGTGCAAGTGCGGCGAATTCATCGCGAAACGCGATAACGTCAAACCTGATTCCGTTGCCGGCGTCCCTGATTCCGGCCTTGGAGCCGCAATCGGCTACTCAAACGCCTCAGGAATCCCGTTCCAAAGACCATTTGTCAAATACACCCCTACTTGGCCTCGTTCCTTCATACCGACGATGCAGACCAAACGCAACCTCATCGCCCACATGAAGCTCATCCCGATCCACGATTTGATCGAAGGCAAGAAGCTTCTTCTCATCGATGACTCGATCGTCAGAGGCACCCAGATGAGAGAGACGACGGAATTCCTATATAAGTCCGGCGCCGCTGAGGTTCATGTCCGTTCCTCATGCCCTCCAATCCTTTATGGCTGCAAATACCTCAACTTCTCCGTTTCGACTAGCGATATGGACCTTATTGCAAGACGCGCCATCATGGAACTTGAAGGAAACGTTGAGCCAGAAACGATCAAGAAGTATCTCAACCCAGATGGCAAAGAATACGCCAACATGGTCGAGTGCATTCGCAAAAAGCTCAACTTCACATCCCTTGGCTACATGAGACTCGATGATCTCAAAGAAGCCGTCGAGATGGATCCTGAAAAGATCTGCACCTACTGCTGGGATGGCAGAGAATAAATAATAAAAAAAGGCCCGTATTCATACGGGTCTTTTAATTTGCGGTTTTTTATTTGAGAGGCTTGCCGGTTAAGAGTTCGTAACCCTGGAGATATTTAGCGATGGTTTTCTCAACGACCTCTTCTGGAAGGGTCCAGTCATGATCATGGGACTTAAGCCAATCTCTGGCGAATTGCTTATCGAAGGATGGCTGGCTCTTTCCTCTTTCGTATCCTTCAAGAGGCCAGAATCTCGATGAATCTGGGGTGAGCATTTCATCAGCGACGACAACTTCACCATTCTCATCGAGGCCGAATTCGAATTTGGTGTCGGCGATGATGATGCCTTTTGTGAGGGCGTAGTCAGCGCATTTCTTATATAGGGCGATGGTGTATTCCTTTAATTTGGTCGCGTATTCAAGGCCTTTGCCTGGGAATTCCTTTTCAAGAACCTCAACCGATCTTTCGAAGGAGATGTTCTCGTCGTGATCGCCGATCTCCGCTTTGGTGGATGGGGTGTAGATCGGTTCAGGAAGCTTATCGGATTCCACTAAACCTTTTGGAAGGGTGATGCCGCAGACCGTGCCGTTTTTCTGATAGCTGGCCCAACCGCTTCCGGTGATGTAGCCACGGACGATGCATTCGATAGGGAGCATGGTGAGCTTTTTGCACATCATCGTTCTTCCTTCGTATTGTTCGTTTTGGAAGAATGCAGGCATATCTTTGACATCGCAGCTGACCATGTGGTTCTTGCAGATGTCTTTTGTGTAATCAAACCAGAATTTCGAGATTTGGGTTAAGACTTTGCCTTTATTGGTGACGACATTATGTAAGATGACGTCAAAACAGCTGATGCGGTCAGTCGCGACCATGATTAAGGTATCACCGTTATCGTAGATCTCTCTGACTTTTCCTTCTTTGATAGGTTTCATTTTTGATATCTCCAATTTGTATCAATTTGATTATAGATTCTCTTATTTCATTTCAAACATAATAGCGGTTACATAAATAAATTTATTTTCCGTGTAGTCTGAATCAAAAAACAAAAAAACCGCTGTTTTGCAGCGGATTTTGTTATTTTTGCTCTTCTTTTTGGCGTTTTTCGAGCACGATGTTGTTGTTATAGATGGCGATGAGCCTTGGAAGATTGAACTTAAGGACGAAAGCAGGAAGCACGATCAAGATGGCGTTGATCACGGCGACTGGGAGAGCGATCGTGAGCCAGATGTTTGAGGTACCTGTATAAAGTCCAAAGTCACAAAGAATTAAGAGGAAGGAGGTTGGAACACTCCATATGTGGATGGCGACGCCATACCTTGCTTCCAAGATGAAACGGCCAATGTATTCGTTATCGAAGGGACTCGCCACCTTGTTCTTATGGAAGCCGGTGAATGAGCCAAGTTCCGGGACATGGTTCTTCCACTTCTGGACTTTGAGGAAGCGATAGAACTTCATCTCAGCGTTGCTGGTCTTGAATAATCCTTTGTCTTCTTGGAACCACTTCTCAGGGAGTTTCCTGATGATGAGGGCGACTAGGCCGTCGATAAGGACCGCACCCACAACGAAAGCGAGAACCAAAATGGCGTAGAGCCAAGGCATTTCTTGGAACTGCGGGTTAAGGAAGATGTTTAGCGTAGTCACTATGGCAGCGCAGATAACGATGATGATCGAATATAGAAGCATCTTATTTCTCGGTTATGTAGGTGAGTTTCTCACCATAGGTCTTCTCATAGACCTCTTTCCACTCCTCCTCATTGGCCTTCATCATCATCATGACGTTCTCGGCCTGGGTAAGGAAGACGTCAGGATAGATCGGCTCAAGGATATGGAGGGTGTAGGCTTGGATGAGAGCGCCACTATCATCGACCTTGTCGGTATCACGCATGGTGATGAAGGTTGGGATGATCGGGACGTTGTTCTTCGCAGCGAAGACGAAAGCACCCTTCTTAAGAGGTTTTGGTTTGCGGTAATTCCACCACATCGACTGCTCTGGGTAGATGAGGATGAAGTTGCCTTTGGTCAAGACGGTATCGACCGACTTAAGGAACTGCCTAAGGACGGTTGGGTTCGTGGCAAGAGGCAAGGTATAGCAGTTTCTAAGGAAGAAACCATAGAGGCCAGGCATCGTGTAATTGCCTTCCCTGATGATTTTGAAAAGCTTCTTGTTTCTAGCGTATTTCTTGACGATTAAGTGAATCGGGATGCTATCGAATGGAGAGAAATGGTTGGCAGTGATGACCGCGCCTTTCTTGACGCTTCTAAGATTCTGGAGTCCTGTCACGCCATCAAGAACGATACGGCCTTTCTTGATCTGGTGTTTGAAATAGAGATTTGAGTAGTAATTGGCCCAGAAGGTCTTGAGCTTGCTTGACCACTTCTTCCTGAGGTAGTCGACATCCCCTGGCATAAGGTGACGGAATGGCGGATCGTTCTCAACATCGACGTCAAAACGGCCTTCTCTCTCAAGTTCTTGGATTTTGTTAAGGATATCCTGTCTCTCTTTGCTAAGGGTTGGGGCGATCTGCTCACCCTTTCTGATTCTTTGTTCGATGGTCTGATATGGGGTCCACTTCTTTTTGCTGTCGCCAAGTTTCTCGTGGTACTCGTCCGCTTTCTCAGCTTCTTGGTTGCAGAAAGCTTTGACGCCATCGACGCTCTTGAGGATTTTGTCAACGACATCCTGTGGGATGAGCTCACGGTTTTTGATGATGTTATCTTTGACACCAGCAATCTCGGCATATTTGAAGAAACGGTCTTCATACATGACGTTCTTGAGGTTCCATGGCTTGAACATCAGGTTGTAATGGATGAGCCAAGGGTCTTTGATCTCTTCGCCTAGCGGCATGACGTTCCACCTCTTGTCGACATAGGTGACTCTGTCTTTGCAAAGGTAATTCAAGACGTCCTGATCTTGGGCCACTTTGAAAGTGACTTTCTTGATGAGGGCAAGGAAGCGTCTTTCTAAACCAAAGGACCTAAGGGCCTTGAAGTTCATAAGAAGGACACCGGCGTTGAAGTAATTCTGATGCTCAACCCCTAAGACCTTCTCAACATAGTTAGAGAATTCAGGGAAAAGCTGGACTGAAGCGTCTGGGATGGCACCGACGAGATTATCGCCAAGATCGGTGAAATATAGCTTAGCGACGTCATCGCAAAGAACGATGTCGCTGTCGAGATATAAGCCTTTGCTTAATGTTGGGAAAAGGTCAGGTAAGAAAAGGCGGTAATAAGTCGTGATCGTGTAATAATCGCGGACATCAAGTTTGACCGCCAAGGAATTGACTTTGACGGAGACGTTGAAGAAAGAGATGGAGATGTTGTCTTTATGGAACTGACGGATGGCTTTCTTGCTTTCTAAAGAGAGACCGTCATGGATGATTGTGATCTGATATTTATATTCGGGCGAGGCATGATCGACGATGCTCGCGAGGGTTGTTGAGAGAAACGGGATGTAGTTATCGTCTAAAGTAAAGAAGAGGCGGACTACTGCTTTTTTATTATTCATAGAATAATCCTCCTAGGCTGTCGCAACGCTACCAAACTATCCTAGAAAGCGTGTCTAATCAAGAAAAAGATTATTCTTTTGAATAATTTCAAAAAGAAAACCCCTTTTGGGAGGGGTCTTTATTGTTTTATGGAGGTCGATTGCCCTGGGTTATTCACCTTGTTGATAAAGAGAGGGAATTTGTCTTGTAGGCAAATCGCGTAGAATGGGCGATTGACATCGACTAATAATGGCGTCCTTGAAGGCATTGCGCCAGAACTGCCACCAGCAACGGTCACAGACTCGCCAAAGATGCCTTTATCGCAGAATTGGAAATCGGATGACTGAAGGACGTAGAAGCTTAGATCATGCGCCGGGACTCCACCTCTTCTTAGGAGTTTCGACCACAAAAGCTCATTGCCGCTCATGTATTTAATGAACGAATCCGATAAATCAATCGAATCGGAAGAATTATGGAAATAAGGAACGTAACCATAGATAGAACGGTATTTGGCTGCTTTAACTGCGATTTCGGTGTACGCCTCTTCGAGAGACACATCTTCCAGTGAGACGCCTTCATTAGGAAGAACAATCATCAAATCTGTGGTGGCATTTCTGAAAGAGAACGTTTGATAATTGCTTCCCTCGTAGTACAAAACGGACACACCGGCATCTGACTTGCCTATGCAGGCGTAGTCGATTTCTGTGTTTCCACTTTCGGCATGGAACGTTCTCTTTTCGGTGGTATATGTTGTCATCGCCAGATCTTTCATCTTGAGAGCGCCATAAGTGAGAACGCCATCACCATTCATCTGAACCTTAGGGACCGGGACGCTGAGGTTGATGGCTTGTTGGAAATACTGTGTCGCCTGGTCAACGTAGTTGGCATGGTTGGCAGCGGATGTGGCGATGTATTTATCAGATACTGCCTGACATTTTGCTGGATCGAAAGCGAATGTTCCGCCTACTTGCTGATGGAGAACAGCGCTATCAAAACGGGTCCAATCATAAACCTCGCCAGTATTCGCGTTCTTCGTTGAATATGAACAATTCCACTGCTCAAGCAAGGCTTTCGTATCTTCTCCGGCATCCTCTAAACCGAAAGCGTCCAAGTCAAAGCCATCGGATACCGCGATCAAAGAAGAGGCACAAAGAAGGTGGGAAGCTGGCGACAGAACAAAGTCCTTATTATGAGGGTCTTTGAAATATGGAGTGAGCTTTTCAAATGATTTTAAGCCGGTTCTGCTGACGATTTTCCTATCGAATGTCGGAATCATCCTATCGTTTTTCGGGGCAAAGACAAAATTGGTCATCTCCGTGCAGTCAGTGCCGCTAAACGGGATAGAGGTGCTTGGAGGTTCGCTGCTACTACCGTTCCCTGAACCAATCGGTCCGAGGGCGTTCCCAATCGCATTAGGGACGATAATCGCCGTAGCGACGGAAGCCACGGCTAAAACTGCCCCGGCTGGAATGACGTATTTGAACCATGATGGGAATCTCTTTTCCTTAATTGGAGTTGGATATGGGTTAGGCACATTTTCTTCAAAGACTTGGTCGATGTGCTTTTTCATTTGCTTTTCGAATTTCATGCTGCAAGTCCTTTCCTAAGCTTTTCCTTGGCCTTGTCGTAGATCCTTCTGACGCTGGATACAGGTATGCCTGTTTCTTTAGAGATCTCTGGCCAGGTATAGGAGAAACCGATCTTGTAATAGACGACGATGGTTTCTTTGTTGGAGAGCAAAGGCTCAATGAGCGAAAGGAAGTCATTTGACCTATCATCGTCCCCATATATCTCATCTAGGACGTCACTAGATGGGACGAGGCGGCTTTTCCTTAAGAAGTCGATGGCTTGGTTCCTGGCGGTCGCGACTAAGAAAGCTTTGAGGTGATGAGGTTCCTTGATCTGCTCTCTTTTCTCGATCGCTTTAAGGAATGATTCGCTTAGGATGTCGTCGATATCGCTTTTGGAAGAGACATAAGACGCGATGACGAAAAACATCAGGTTCTTGTACTCGAGGTAGACCTTTTCTGTAGCGGACTCATCCCCTGCCATGAAAGCCATGGCCACACTTCTGGTAATGCTCATTTATGCCTCTCGCCAAATGTGACGAATCAAAAATAGGAATCTGCCCAACAATGTTAGCATTTTTATTATTCCTAAATCTAGATGGCCAAAAATCCTCTGCAAAAACACCATCAAACAAAAGACACGAATCCCTTTAAAGAAGCTAGGTAAACCGGGTCTTCTATCTTCCCAACGCCAAACACTTTCTTTCCCACATAATTCAAAGACGCTCCAATATGATATAAGAGCTTTCCATCAATAATTAGGAATCTATCGTGAAAAGCGTCGTTTACTGATACAGATAGATTTCCAAATTGAGCATTGAAAGAGGCGATGTCGTTTTGCGTTAGTTTTGACTTTGAAGAGATGATTAGCTTTGTCTCAACGTACGCATTCTTTTCTTTTAGGTAATCTAACGCCAGGATATCTGCGTAAGGATCGATTAGCACTATTTCTTTCTTTGCTTTTGAAAATAAGCCTTTCAAAAACACTCTCGTCTCAAAAAACTCACCATCAAAGAATATCCTGTCCTTCAGAGGTGATGTCCCCTCCTCAAAAGTCGACAAACGCTTATCAATATCATCAACTCTATGGACAAGATTTGCATAGTTATCATTGGTAATGAGTGTTCGTTTTTCATCCAAAACATATCCCTTTAATAGATAGTCTTTTAATACTCCATTCGCCCATTTTCTGAATATTATCCCATTCTTCGACTTAACCCTATATCCAACAGAAATAACCATATCCAAATTGTAGATTTTGATTTTTCTTTTTATCGTGCGCGTCCCCTCGGTTTGAACCTGTTCCAAAACGGAACAAGTTGACACATCGAGTTCGCCATCAGACAAGATATTTGAAACGTGCTTCACAATCGCAGGTCTTTTAACTCCAAAGAGCAAAGCCATTTCCTCCATCCTAAGCCAAACAGTCTCCTCTGAAGGAGAGACACTAACATCGAGTACTACGTTGTCATGCTGAAACCTGACTATCTCAAACTTGTTTCCCATTTTCTTTCTCCTGAACGACGATTCGGGGAAACCCCTCACTTATATCTATAGTGAGTTAAAATGTTTTTTTCGTTATCCGTTTTGTATAAAGAGCCCCTGCTTAACAAAAAAGACCCCCGAAAGGTCTTATTTGATAGTGGTTAAAGAAGATGTTTTTAATACAACCTTCTTCCTCTTGCATATAGCCGATGTTATCGAATGTTTTCAGCTTTTTCCTATAAACAAACAGTTATGAGCTGCTCGGTTTATTTGAGCCCGCTGAGTTCCGCAAAGAAACCGCTCGGATCATTCATGTCCATTATCGCAAGCAGTTTGGCAACGCCGTCTACGATAAAACCATTGTTTTCGAGCCATTCCATGGATTTGTCAACGTCGTCGATTGCCATTTTGTCTATGGTCAAGTAGCGTTCTTCCTCCTTGCCAGACACGGACAGTTTAACAACTACATAAGATTCCGATAGACCTAGGAGATAGAGCTCCTCATAAAGGGAGAACAAGCCAAGGAAGAGGGAGAGATCCTCCTTCTCAATCTCCATCGGAGCGAACTTGAATTTCTTTTCCTTCCCCGTTGTAAAGTTCTTGTAAGTCGATACCGCGGTTTTCGCCTTGCGCTTCTGTTCTTGATAGAAGTTATCAATGACGTGCGTCCCCTTAACGACTCTCAGCTCAATGGTTTCTAAATTGTTGATTCGCTTCTCCTCGCGAAAAAAGGCGGTCGACGATTCCTTAAGAGGATATTCGAAAAAGGAGACAACCCTGCCGTCCACCTCGCCCGTTATCCTAAGGCCCTTCAATTGATAGACGTCGCCTCCTTGATGCGTCCTTACCACCTTGGCTCTCGGATTCTTGACAGAAATAGTCACGGTTTCGTTTTGATACAACTTCGTCTTCAATTTGATGGTCAAGATGGAGCGAATGATGACCGGGACAGCAAAAGCGCACGGAAACACGATTTTCGGCCATAGTGACCCAGGCACAAATGCAAGGAAAATGGTCACGAAGCAGACGACCCCGCAGATCAGGGCCACCACATCGTACGTGAAATACCAACTCAAAATAAGATCGATTTGCTTTTTGGATCTTCCTTCGATTGGATTCTTGCTGCCCATTTTCTTTCTCTAACCTAATTGCTTCAAAGCGTCAGCAGCCATAAAGGGACCAAACGTCCCTGGGTGGTGCCAACTCTTTTCAACGCCAATAATTATAGTTTTTCAGATGCCGTTTGTCTTGTTGATCAGCCGCAATCTCTGCCGCCGTGCGCAAATGGAAACCCTTCCGTGCGTCTATGGGCCGCTTCCGTGCGTCAATGAGGCTTAACCATGTGTGAATTTAAACCTTAATTAGTCAAGTTTTGCATCCGATTTTATCGATGACGGGGTTTTCGCTTTTGATGAAAACAGGAAAACCCGCATATCATCGGCATTATCAAGAAAAAACGTTCCTGACGATTGTATCAAGAACGTATTAATTATCTGGCAGGGGCGGAAGGAATCGAACCCTCATCAAAGGTTTTGGAGACCTCTGTTCTACCACTGAACCACGCCCCTACGGCCTAATTCAGGCGAGCGTTATTATAACCCTCGTGAAGATTAGCGACAAGAAGAAAGAATGATTAATCCAAAGATGGACGGGCTTTTTTGGAATTGAGCCTCGCTTCGCGGATTGGATCGATGATGAATCTCCATAAAGCGAAGATGATAGGAAGGATCTCTAGACGTCCGAAGAACATGGCCATCGTCTCAACCCAGATGAAGCCGTTGTAGGCAAGCGGATGAGCAACCTTATATCCGACATAATCCATCATGGACATGCCTTCCGAGGTGAATCCGTTCATGAATTCATAGAAGCAGCGCTGGAACCATTCTGCCTGGTTGAGCCCTGGGAGAGGAGGTAAGAACATCAAGGTCATTCCTCCCACTACCGCGACGATTAAGACGAGAAGGGTATAGTTTCTCGCTTCTTTAACTGAAGCTTCATCCACTTCTTTGAGGACGCCTAAACGCCTGACGACGCGAGGAGAGATGGTTCTATCTGAGGTGTCATGGTATCTAAGGAACCAATAGAATTCCTTGCCAAGGATGCCGATACGGTACTGCTTGATGCCACCTGCGGTCGAACCCATTCCACCACCGATGGTCATGAAGACCCAGCCAAGGAAGAAGCAAACCGGACCGAGCTTAAGGATGGATGGGAAGTTCGCAAATCCTGAGGTGGTCAAGGACGTGATTGTGAAATAGGTGCCATATCTAAGGGAGGAAAGGAAATCGAGTCCTTCGCCTTCGTTATAGAGATATGTCATCGAGAGGGAGCAGATAAGGATGCCGACGACGAGGAGAGCGCCAGTCAAGACGATCTCGATGTCGCAGAAGAAGTCTTTGAGTTTGCCTCTTAACGCAAAGGTGTGAAGGACAAGGCTCGTCGCACCGGCAAGCATAAGGACGCAGGTGATGATCTCGATGCCTAAGCTGTTAGTGACCGTATAGGAGAGATTGTTGATCTCACCAAGCGGCATATTCTGACAGAAGAAATAGATGGACTCCGACCTCGTGGAGAAGCCTCCTGTTCCTAAGCAGCTCATGGATGTGCAGACCGCCTCAAACGGAGGCATGCCAGCGAGCCATAAGCCTAATGAGCCTGCAGCGACCCATCCGGCATAGACAAGGAAGATGATCTTCGCGGACTTGGCTAAGTTAGGGACGATCTGGTCGTTATGGCCTTCAGCGAAGTAGAGTTTGAAGTTCTGCCTGCTGGCGATGATCGAGGTAAGGAGAAGGACAAGACCGACGCCTCCGATGAATTGCATAAAGGCACGATGGAAAAGGAAGACATGGGAATAACCATAAGCGGAGCAGGAATCCACTCCTAATGGGCTGCTGGCCACGCCATCGAGATAAGCGCTCTTTGGGAAAAGGGTGAGACCGGTGGTCGTGAATCCTGAGGTTGCCTCAAAGAAGCACTCAGAGAAGGACATGTTAAGATTGGCGGAGGCATCTCCGAAGTTGAGCCAGGAGAACCTGGTCAAGAAGAACGGCATCGCGCCAGAAAGGATGGCGCCGATCCAGATAAGGACAAGAAGGACCGCGTCTTCTTTCGGACGGAAACGGAGTTTCTCTCTTCCGGCTACGAGGAGCTTGTATAGAAGGATGCCGACTCCGATATCGATAACGGCAGGGACGATGAAGTCGAGAAGGACCTTCCACTCACC